>CALGLI010000089.1 GCA_937930265.1 uncultured Veillonella sp.
ATTATAATTATTTGATTTTATCTGATTTATTTTTTTTATTTGAATTATATTCATATAATGTTACTTCACTATTATCAGTCTCTATACTACCTTTTAAATTTATACCTCCTCCTATGCTAGGCTTACTAATAGCACCACTTGCATTAAATCCTTTTTCATTATAACCTACATGACCTTTAGCGCCAGCATTAAATCCATATAAGAAATCGGTATCCAAATTAACTGTACTTCCTCCCATCTCTAATTTAATTTTAGGCTTTATATTTGCAATATTAAAACCTGCATTTGCCCCCACTGTTAAACCAGAACTATTAACTTCAAAATCTCCACCTAAATTCCCCTCAAAAATACTAGCTTGAGTATCTCCCCAAAATTGATATCCAGTCCATTTTCTCATATTTATTTTTGCTAAATTCGCCTTGATACCACCTTTAATAGTTATACCATTCCAACTATCTATAGCACCATCAATTCCCTTATCAAAATTTACATTTTCAAGCCCTAAAGAAAATTCTGGTTTTTCTGTAAACTCAAATTTACCTTTTTCTATAGTGCCATTTTGGTAACCGTCAATAACCATGCCAGAGTGTTTATAGGCATAGGAGTCTCTAAAATAAAACTTATCATTAGATTTATTTTCCGCACGATTGATTGATACGGTATTATCTTTATTATAGCGTATCATATCAAGTTCCTCTTTAGAAATAGTATCTAAACTTATACTATTTTTAAAATTCTTATAACCAATAGCAGATAAAGGGTTACCTGTATTACTATTTATTATACGTGAATTTATAGAATCATAAATAGCAGTAGAACTTGGATCTCTCAGCATATCTAAATCTCCAGTCGTAATATTTAGACGTTCAAATCCAGATCCATCAAGTTTTCCTATTTTTGCAAAATTATTTTCTGGTATAACAAGATGCCAATTTGGTGAACCATCGGAACCTCTATATAAGGTTACTCCATATTTATTTATACCATATACTAAATTACCAGTACCGACCTCAGTAAAAATGGCACGATTAAATTCATCATAACCCCCTAGATCATTTACTTTTATTCCACCAAATTCATACGTATTAGTTTTAACATATTCTTGTTTTTCATTATCCCATACACTTATTTGACCAGTTTGATTATCTATATCAGGTGGAAGGTTATATATTTTATAATCCTCTGATTTTAAAACAACCGGTGATGATAGATTACTTGATTCAGTTAAATCTGAGCCTGGAGGAATTACATCATCCATAGGTGTACTTTGATCAGAAACTCTATCACTAAATGAAACTGGCTTTGTTGTAACTTGATCAAATGCGCTTGGGTTACCCACATAAGGGATAAACTCTGTAATAGTTTCTCCAGATGCTGTTTTTACAGCTATTCTAGACGTACTAACACCTAATCGTGACACAGCAGCAACAGAATTCCATTTAGTTCCATATTGAGCCTCTGTAGCCCCAGTAATCGAAGATTTACCAAGCCCGTGATTTACTAAAGCCCCTAAACTTGCGCTTAGCCATTGTGCTACAGCTGGATTAGATTTAGCAATTTTATGAATTTCACCAATCAAAGCTTCATTTGTTGCACCAGCATAGAAGCCACTCCCTTTAGGGTTTCCCGCTATACGTGCAGATGTTTCAGCGACTACTGCATGTGCTAATGCCTTTGCAGCTTTTCCTTCTTTTGTTTTAGGCTCCCAATAATGAAGTTGCTCAAAAGCATCTTTTGCAAATAATCGTGCTAATTCTTGCCGTTCTTCAACCTTTTTCTTATCAAAAATAGTATCAAGTTTATTTAGACTATTTTTAGTATCTTTGGAAATCTTATTAATATCAATATTATATGATTCTGTTGATATTGTACCATTGGCAATAACCGATTTAGTAGTACTTTCAGATGATTTTTCGGAATCTGGCAATAATTTTGGTAATAAACCTAAAGAATTATAGACAGCATCTTTACCGGCTTGACTTAAATTTTTAAATCCAGATACAGATGTATAACTTAAACCTGTATTACTAGATTTATACTCAGCTTTATTTTTGATATCTTTAACTATTAAGGAATTCGTTGATAATTTATTTTTGTCTGCTTTTGCCTTACTATCAATAACAGCACCTTCTAATGTAGTATTTCCTTTAGTTGTGATATCAAATCCTTCAGCACCTGCATATAGTCCAGATTGCTCCGTAACACTAGCATAATCACTAATCATTTTACCTTTTGAATATTCTGCAGATACGCCACCTAATTGTGTACCATTTGTAGATATGCTAAATCCTACATTTTTCTTTTCGCCTCTATAGGTTTCACTATCTTGCAAGCTTTTAATTGTTAAATTACCGCCTATTTGAGATTGAATGGAGTCACCATATACTTTTGCTCCCACAATAGCAGTATCAGCCCCAGAATTTGTAATTACTTTATTTCCTTGAACAACCGTCCCTGAATGAGTTGTTTTAACTGTAGTACCATTTTCATTTGCTTTATTATAATTAGCATCAATACCTAACAAACCACCACCATTAACACTAAGGTTAGCCCCAATCGACCAGCCCTTACTATCATATTTATCAGTTATAGTAGTTGAATTTGTTCCAGCTTGTAAAGAGAGATTTCTACGCGCATCCAATTCAACAGATTCTCCTCGAATAGTTTCCCCTATAGCTACTATATCTCCTGAATCAGCTGTAGTTGGTTTTGTAACTAATTTAATTCCATTATCAGATACTATATGCCCTCCTGCATATTTACTACTATCTAATCTTGATTCACTTCTACTTTTACTGGAGCCAACACTTACATGAATATTAGCTAATCCATCTTTTTTTGCTCGTTTATTCTCTTTATATTGCTTTTGATTTCCATTTATATCGTTTAAGTCATTATAACCTTTTGCTTTTTCATAACTTGCTTCTTCAGCTAATCTTTTTCGCTCTTTTTCTAATGCTTTTCTAGTTTTATCGGTTAATTTATTATTTTGTAGAAGACTATCGATTTCTTTTACTTTTTGTTCTTTAAGTATTCCAGACGCTATTGATTTTTGTGCTTCATCTCGTACAAAATCAGGGGTAAAGTTTTTATACTCTTGAATCTTACTGTACCCTTTTTTAAGTTCCTTACCAGCTTCAAGAGATTCTAAAGTGCCTAAGCGTTTGTCATCTCGGCTATTAGCCTTACGTTGTAATCCACGTGCAGTAGATAGCCCTGATGCGATAGAGCCACCTAAGCTAACAGTTAAACCCGATTGTTTCTCTTCGTGCACCTGCTTCGATGCTACAGTATCATGTTTACCATCAAGAGTAATATCAGAAGCACTAAATTCAATATCATCTTTACCAATTATATCAGTACTAGTGAGATGTGCTTTATTATTAGCATCAATACTAATTTTTCCATTCGCAGAACCAATTAATGTATTTATATTAGCTTTAGAATTTCCTTCTAATGTATCAGTCACTTTTTTACTACCAATAGTAAATCCTATACCAGCGCCCATTAGACCAGACTTTTTACTATATTGATATACATCATCACGTTGAGTTTCTTCACCAGAATCTGTACGCACGTCATTACCTGCAGATACAGATACATCTTTTGTTCCTAAAATATTAGAGCCTGTTACTGAAACATTACGATTAGCTTTCACATTAATCGTATCTCCACCAATCGTAGAAGATAAAACACCTGTGTGCTCGTGATCTGTACGTATGATATTAGTGGTGCGAGATAGTAAACTTTTTTCTTTGTATTTTAGACCATATTCATCACGGCTATAACTTTTCCCATTAGTAATATTAACATTATTTCCAGCTTCAACAGTTGTTAAGCCATGTTCACTATTAACAATACCATTGCGGATATTTACATCATTTCCCGCTCGTAAAGTAACATTGTTATCACTTAAGATCGCTGTTCCTAATTCAGTACGACGATCAGTACGATTATAATTATCACTATTAACAGTCATATCCTTTTTAGAAGATAATGCCTCAGTTGTTAAATTAATATTCTGACCAGCCTCAATCGTTGCTTTAGAATTTTCTCCAGTATAAACGATAGCACCTTTAAGGTTAACATCTCGTTTAGCAGATAAAACTAAATCGCCTTTTTCTCCTACACCTATAGTACCTTGGCTACCAACAATATCATGATGTTGTAATTTATCTACATGGGTATCTACATTTATATCACGACCTGCATTAATAGTAACCTGTTTATCACCATGAATATTGCCTGTGTTTATTACATCTTGAGATGCCTTAATAGCCACTTTACGTCCATCTATACGGCCTGTATTTTGTACATCATGAGCTCCTAATACAATTGTATCCGCAGCCATAACACCTTGATTTAAAATATCTGTATTAGTATTGCTAACAATGGCTTTACCACTTATGATGCTACCCATTGCATCAACAGATTTTGCAGGTTGTTTCGCTAAATATACTTTAGGGTATAGAACTTGTTGAGCTTTTCCATCTACTACAACTGTTTTAGTTTCTAACCATACCATATCAGTTGTTATAGCTTCCATTTGTTCTTTAGATAAAGCAATTCCTGGAGCTAATTTAAAAGCTTTACCAAAGGCTATACCAGCCTCTAATAATGCTTTATATTCAGCCTCATTATCTGTATACCCTTCTAAGTATTGTTTGCCCGTAGCTGATACAATTTGCTCATTAATAAGCTGCTGCTCATAGAATCCATCACCTAAACGTTTTAATCTTCGTTCTGGGTCATTTGCTAAGGCATCAATCATATATTGAGAGGATAGGAAATTCTTTCTATTGGTAAAAGCAGAATCTGTCTCTATCAAAGCATTAGCTGTAATATCTGGATGAATTTGATATAGTGCCTCTGTTGGCAAGGATAACCCATCTATAGTATGACTTTCTTTACCCTTGCCATCACCTAAACCATAGGGATCTAAACTATCATTAACCTTTGCAATAGTAGCTTTAGACAATGTATCTTCAGCATGCTCTTGAACTGTACCAATTGACTTTACATTGGTTTCAGTAATTGTTGGGGTCATATAAACTTCTTGATCCCAAACTCTGCGACGTTTATGTCCTACACCATGACTTTTCCGTTTTCTTATTGTTTTACTCTCTTGGGTGGTTCCAGTAATAAAGCTTTTATCACTCATCGAATCAGATATATTTTCTATTCGCCCCTTAGTTTGAATCGTGCCCCCAGAAATCACTTTACTATTATCATTATGGAGAATACCTGTTGTTACAAGATCACCGCCACTACTAATAACACCTGGGTCATCATTAGTAACCTCTTTATGGGTATGTTCTGTTTCAGTTCGAATAATCGTAAACTTATGAACTCGATTTTCATCTTTATTCATTTCTTTGTTATAAGCTTCATCTTCTGCGGTTTTAACAGGTTTTACATGAGGTGTACCATAACCACCTTTGTAATCAGCATAAGGGAATTCTGACTTATCAAAGACTTGGCCTTCTAACTTATGGTGTGGGTCAGTAACTTTTAACTTATCAGGATTTTTAGTAATACCATCTGAAACACGCTTTACACCTAATGCAACATTTTCATTATTTACTACAGGTGTATCTAGTTCAATATCCTTAACGGCTTTAATAGTTGCTCCCGTATTACTTATACCTTGTTTAGCAGTAAGGTCCATAGTGCCACCACTATAGATGAAACCTTTACCCGTATTTTTTATTGTATCGGTATTTATATCAACGTGATTACGACCTGCAATGACACCAGACTTATGCGTATCTAATTCTTTTTTTATAGCAACAACCTTCTCCTGCTCTTCATCATAAGTCTTAGTTAACTCTTTAATACGTTGACGGTGAGCTTCTAACTCTGTTTTAGTTTTATATTTTGTGATATCAGCATTCCATTCAGCATCAAGATCATTTTTAGCCTTTTCTAAATCCTTACCAGCTTTATGGTAGCGTTGTTCTATTTCAGAATTTGTGTGATTTATAACTGTATTTGCATCAATAGCTACAGTATCACCATAAATGCGGCCACCTTCATGATTATCTACGGATTTAGCTTTTATGGTCGTAGTTTTTCCAGAGTTAATTAGACCACTATTATTTACTGTTTCTTTGCTATTTACCGTCGTAGATACATCACCTTGAACCACACCATTATTGTTAATGGCAATGCTTTGGCCAGCTAACGTAGTGTTGCCATTACTCGTAACACCACCATCAACTATAATTTTGCCATCACTAGTAATGCTAGATGCTTGTGTAGAGCTTACTACACCTTTAACATTTACACCAAGACCAGTATTGGTACCTTTCATAGTAATAGAGTTAGCATACATACCACCAATAGCAGAGACATCTAAACCAACATTGCTAGAATCTCCAATCTTTTGAGTGTTCAATGTATCAGCATCTATTGTATTTTTGCCAGTACGTGTTTCGATTGTATTAGCCCATACTCCGGCATTTACATTTGTAGCTTCTGTTAAAATTTGTAGAGAATTAGCATCTTTGGCATTAAGACCGTTTCCGTTAATAGAAACACGTCCTTGCTCTACGCGATAGGAGTTTAGATTTCCCTTTGAATCATATTCTGTTTTACCTGTAGTTAATACGGCTCGATCTGTATTGATAAAGCCACCACCATCTACAGTAATACCATTTGGATTAGCTACAACTACTGAAGCTTTACGACCTGCTACCTCAATAAACCCTTTCATCTCAGTTGGGTTATGTGATGTAACCTCGTTAACTATAACATTGGCAGAACCGCGCATCATATTAGCATTACCAGGTACATATCCACCTAATTTTGTATTAGCCATTTGGTAGGAGTTATTAAGTATTACACCATTTTGCGGTACATTAAAGTTAGTATAATCATTTCTAGATACTCCACCAGCAGAAGGACCTGCAACATTCACTAATGTAATACCATTACCAGCTTGTCCAACCGTAGCTTGTCTTTCATGTGGTGCATTTGTGTCAACCTCGATAGGATTTGCGGCATAGGCAAATGGTACTACTAATGGGTCTACAATCATTAACCCCATAGTAAGCCATACGGCAATTTTATATTGTAATCGTTTTTCTTTCATAATTACTCTCTCTATTAATACATATACTCAAACTAATTAGAATCGTATACCAGCTTGGAAACCTGTAGTTACAGAGTCTGTTTTATAACCACTTGGTTTGTATAATGGGACACCAACAAATACATCATAGAACAAACCAGATTTAAACTGCCCTTTCATCCCTAAACTAGTACCAGCAATAAATTTACCTGTTAATACATCTGTACTTGGACCATATACAGCGCCAAAATCTACATTAGCATAAACACTTGATTTCCATTTAGGAATGTAGCTATCAACTTCATTACGCATATACCAACCGCTTTCAGACATTAATGTATTCTCACCATCAAAACCTTGCACGGTATATCGATTACCAAGACTAATCATGTCTCTAGAAAATAAACGTTTATCCCCTAATGTCCATTGTCCATGGAATGATGTAGTAATACTTGCTGGTCTATGCCCCCATATGCGAGGCATTTGATAATCCACATCTACTAAAAGTTGTGTAAATCGAGTACTTGGTGCTCCATTACCATATTCAGGTTGTGAACCAAACCACCCAACACCTTGTTTAATAGCTACTCTAGAATATAACGTATTTTGTTTGATATATCTTCGTTCTGATATACCAATTTCTACAGAGGTCGTATTTGCACGTTGTACAGCAACCTCTACATCATTTATATAGTTTTTGGCATTACGCTTGCTAATAATAATATCCCAACTACGTTTAGTCGTTCGATCTCGATGGAATACATGATTCCAGGAACCTCTAATTGTCTTGGCATGGCTAGAACTAATAAATGGAGTAGCCATAGAATTAATCGTTTGGTGATATTTCATATCACTATAGGAGATACTAAAGGTATCCTTTCCTCTAGGTATGGAATAAGAAATACTATGATTTCTGGTACCTTTATGCTCACCGTCTTGAACTGCATCTCGATTAACACTTAAATTTAAAGCATCATTAGCATTAAAGACTCGATCAATACCAATCGCTGCAGTCCACTGTAGTTTTCCTGTTTCTTTTAGTCCAGAATCATCTATGGATACCATTCCATGGATGGGTGGCTTTTTAGTGGTTTCAAGCACAATATTTGTAGCTAGTGGTCTAGACCCAGGTTCAAGCTCAACAGACACATTTTGAGAGCCTAGACGCTTCATTTGCTCTATACCTTGCTCTATATTACGAATATTTAAGATATCTCCTTCCCGAATAGGAAATGCATTTTCCCATGGTAATGGTTGTACGTAAGGTTTATATAATACTGACTCTACTCGACCTAGTTGTAAATTGAATTGTAAATTACCTGAAGCTAAGGATTGAGCTGGAATACCAATTCTAGAAGTAACATAACCATGCTCAATTAGTGCATTATTTAGTCTATTAGATAAAATATTTATATCTTCAAGAGTAAGTCTACGATTCATAAATGGTTTAATTGTTTTTCGTAGAAAGCCAAATTCTTTAGGTACATCTAATTGAAGTTTCTTTTTTTGAGCTTCATAATACAAAGGACCTTTAATCAAGCGTGCACTTGCTGCAGAACTATTATCTACAAACGTAGTCTGATCCATAGTTGAATTTGTCATATCATCATATGTTAATTGTGCAGATTGACTGATAGGCTCTTCAACAATACGTATTTGAGATACAAAAAAAGATGGTCCTACATGTGCTGGCTGTTGTGCCGGTACTGTATAACCACCTTGTGATGATAAAGATCCAGATGTAATATTTAATCCACCTGTTTGTACTGTAATTCGTCCCTCTCCAAGCCGCGCCTCTCTCGCTAATTGCTGTTCTCTTGCTCTATCTAGTTGTGCTTGTGTATCAATTGGTTTAGCACCATAAATATGTATTGGTAGAATACAAGCTAAACTAAGACAGAAAAACAAATCTCTCTTTTTCATATACATCCTCTAAAAATAAATAATAAACTCATTTGTTATATTTTATTATGTTTTTTTTTTCTGAAGTCAATAGAGAGTTTAAATTAAAAACACCTACCAAAGATAATCAATTCATCTTCGATAGGTGGTTTATTTTATTCGCCCTTAGCAATACGGTCTAAGAGTTCAATATAGCTTTGTTTATTTAATGCTGGTGTAAAGTTATCTAATACATCTTTAGCACCTGCGGCGTCATCATATAGTAAGTCTACGATTGTCATAGCTAATGCTTGTGCAGTTTTGATGTATGCTACATCAGGTACAGAGATTTCGTATTCTGCGCTGTGCAGTACACCACTAATACATCCAACCCATGGATGGATAACCGGCATCAAATGAGATACGTCCCCCATATCTGTACTAGCCGTAATATGTGGACCTTGATATACATTGGCTTCACCAAAAATAGGATTTGAATTTTCTCGTAATAATGCATTCATACATTCATCATTACGCATTGGTAAATAACCAGGTAGGTCTTTGATAACACATGTAGCCCCTACTGCATCACCACCAGCTTTTAAGGCACGATTTACACGATGATTGCCATCTACAATAGCATCGATATTAGAAGCACGCACATAACTTTCAACTTGTACATAATCAGGTACACAGTTTACCAATGTACCACCTTGATTAATAATTGGATGGAATCTGAAATAATCGCTTTCTTTGAAAGTTTCACGAATGGAGTTAACCCCCA
>CALGLI010000090.1 GCA_937930265.1 uncultured Veillonella sp.
CATGATTGACTACTTTCAATGTACGACGTGATCCGTTTCATAACGGGTTTTTCTATGAAAGCTAACCGCATATAGTCTACCACCATGCCAACTATGAAAATGAGTGCCACTACAAGAATTGCATATAATGGTAATAAGGCAGAATCGTAATACTGATAGGTACTGAATATATTGTCCCACATATGATGAAGGAATAGCTTATTATCATGCAATAGGTATATGCCAAAGGTAGTAGATGCTACCGCATTGATCCAAGGACGATAAGTGATCTTTGCTTTCAAAAAAATAATAAATAAGCCAATACCTAATAGCAATTGAAAGAAGCCATAATCATTTTGCGTAAAGTAGAAAATCTGTTTCATATACGCTGGATCCGTCATGGCTAGTACATCAACGAGGATATCCCCTAGAAAGGCCCCTACAAAGCCTATGGCGGTAAAAATAATACCTATTTTCTTTGTTATATGTGAGCCGTACAGCTTGATATACGCCCCCAACGAATAGAATACGACAAAGGAAAAGATATGTTTAAATCCAAAGGTGGTATGCGGTACATTAGGCCACAAATTCAGCACCGTCGGTATTAAGAACCAAATTACCGTGGAAGCCACTAGGAGCATAACGTAGTATGTATGCTGTAGCCAATGAAGTACTTGATTAATAATAGGCGTTAATAAATAGAGTACTAAAAAGTTCTGGGCGAACCAACTCATGGCACCAATAGGCAATAAAGCGAGCATCATATTCCTTGACGTCACCGTATCGAGTCCTAAACCCATAGCTACGCCCAGCATGGCAATGCTGTAAAACCATATTTGCCCTACTAACTTGGCAAACTTGTGTAGCTTAAAACTACTAGAAACCATGAAATAGCCTGTTATCATAACAAAGGCGACTACACCAGCCTTGCCTCCAAGTCCAAATACTTGGAGAAACACCTTATTAAACGTTAAATCTGGCGTAAAGGGGAAACAACCATGCACGCTAAAATGGTGCATAATAATTAGTATCATCGAAATGATACGCAACAACTCAATATTGCTCGCTCTCATTCTCTATACCTCATATTCTTCCTCTCAAACTATATGAATACTACGCCAACTGGTAACTACCTAGATGACTTGTATACATCATAAAATACATGAAATATATGAGAATGTTGTGACAAATTTTACACATAAAAAAGACAGCTGATATAATCAACTGTTCTTACAAATTTATATATTATCAAATTACTCTAATATACTTGTTTTTAACATATACGATTCGGTACGACTATTCTTTACCCTTATGAGATATTCTTCTCATATTTTATATAATCAATTAAATTTCTATATCCTGTTACCA
>CALGLI010000091.1 GCA_937930265.1 uncultured Veillonella sp.
TAACGATTATGGCAGTAGTCACATGTTCCGGTTTCTTACAGGCCTCCAAAGGTTTGGATGTTATGCTTGTATACGCTGAAAAATTTCTTCGTAGTAACCCAAAACAAATTACTATTTTAGCGCCTATCACAACATGGTTTTTAACTGTGTTATGCGGAACAGGTCACGTAGTATACACGATGTTCCCTATCATCTATGATATTTCTATCAAAGAAGGGATTCGTCCAGAACGCCCAATGGCGGTGGCATCTGTAGCATCTCAAATGGGGATTTGTGCCTCTCCAGCATCCGTTGCGGTTGTATCTGTAGTAGCTATGTTGGGGGCAGTCAACTTTCCAGCCAGCGTAGTAACGATTTTATCCATTACGATTCCAGCTACTTTTATAGGTGTTATCGTAGCAGGTATTTGGAGTATGCGCCGTGGTAAGGAATTGGCCAACGATCCAGATTTCCAAGCACGTATTCAAGATCCTGAACAACGGGCTTATATCTATGAAGAAAATAAAGAAGCTAGTATTGTGAAAGAGCTCCCACGCACAGCATACTGGGCGACTATCATTTTCTTGCTAGGCATTTTGGTCATCGCCTTATTCGGTAGTTTCCCTAACCAATTATTGCCATTAGTTCCTAATGCAAAAGGTGTATGGAAGCCATTATCCATGACTCCGACTATTCAAATTGCTATGCTTGTGATGGCATCCTTAATTCTTCTTGTATGTAAAGTAAAAGTGAGCGATGTAACAAGTGGTTCTGTCTTCAAATCTGGTATGATTGCCGTTGTGTCTGTATACGGTGTAGCGTGGATGGCAGAAACCTATTTCGGTGCCTATATTCCACAATTCAAAACGACTTTATCTACTGTGGTAGTAGAGCATCCGTGGACCTATGCACTTGTATTGTTCATCATTTCTAAACTGGTTAACTCTCAAGCAGCAGCTCTTGCGATTGTTGTACCTATGGGCTTGAGTGTAGGGGTAGATCCATTAATTGTTCTTTCCTTTGTACCTGCATGTTATGCGTACTTTGTGTTACCAACGTATCCATCTGATTTAGCATGTATTGGGTTCGACCGCTCTGGTACAACACGAATTGGTAAATTTGTTATTAATCATAGCTTTATCATTCCTGGTATCATTGGAGTGTTCACTAGCTGTGTAGTAGGTTACTTTATCGCACATGCTATGTTCTAATTGGATATAGGCTGAGGATAGCATATCTAAGTGTCAATAACTATTGGCAATGGTAATCCAATAATGCTATAATTTTAAAAGGGTAACTAAATTGTATGAGCCTATATAGTTTGGTTACCCTTGCTATTATATATCATTTATTTAGTATTAGTTGAGTAAGCACAAGGGTATAAGGAGAAGTACTATGTCAACTAACAAATTAGGCCTTTTGAGTATTATCCTCTTAGGGGTCAACGCAATCATTGGAACGGGGATTTTCTTGCTTCCTGGTAAAGCGGCTGCATTAGTAGGCGTTAACAGTTTATGGGTAATCGTATTCGATGCTCTATTGGTTATGTCCATTGCCTTATGTTTCGCTGAAATGGGTGGCATGTTCAATAAGAACGGTGGTCCTTATGTGTATGCGAAAGAAGCATTTGGTAATTTCATAGGCTTTGAAGTTGGCTTTATGAAATGGGCTATTGCAACAATTGCTTGGTCTGCTATGGCTGTGGGGTTTGCTACCGCTCTAGGGGCAGTATGGGAACCAGCAAGTACAGAAATGGGAAAAAATGTGATTGCCACATTGATCATCGTTGTACTTGGTATTATGAATATCATGGGTGTTAAGATTTCTAAAATCATCAACAATATCGTAACCATCGGTAAATTGTTGCCATTGATTTTCTTCATCCTCGTAGGTATTTTCTATGTGAAAGGCGTTAACTTCGCACCAATGGAATCTGTACCAGATATGACACAAGCAAGCTTTGGTGCGGCAGCATTGATTATTTTCTATGCTTTCACAGGATTTGAATCCATTGCGGTAGCGGCTGAAGATATGGAAAACCCAGAACGCAATGTACCGAAAGCAATTATTCTTGTATTAACATTAGTGTCCATCGTGTACATCTTGATTCAAGCCATCTGTATCGGTATCATGGGTGATTCCCTTGTGACATCAAAAACTCCAGTAGCAGATGCGGCCTTTGTATTTATGGGACCTTTAGCAAAAGCTATCGTTACAGCTGGTACATTGATTTCTATCGGTGGTATTAATGTAGCATCTTCTTTCTTAGCACCCCGTTCTGGCGTAGCTATGGCAGATGATGGATTGATTCCTAAAGTAGTGTCTAAACGTAATAAAAAAGATGCTCCTTATGTAGCGATTATCGTAACTGTTGTGTTTGCAGTGATGTTATCTTGGACTGGTAGTTTCGAAAAATTGGCGGCTATTTCCGTAGTATCTCGCTTTGCGCAATACTTGCCTACTTGCTTAGCAGTACTTGTGTTCAGAAGCAAACGCCCAGATATGGCGAGAACATTCCGTGTACCATTGGGACCAGTCATTCCAGTATTAGCGGTTGTAGTTAGTATGTGGTTGTTAACACAATCTTCCTTGGAAAAAGTATTCTGGGGACTTGGAGGTTTAGTAGTAGGTGCTGTATTGTACTACATTATGAACCGTAACAGAAAACGAACATTTTAAGGATAGATTGACAGAAACCTATTCTGTTACACCTAGGTATTAGCAAGTATAGGAAGTATCATGGATGCACCGCTACTTGTTGAGATAAAATACCTACCAATTATAAAGCAAATTAGTATAAGAAACATAAGTGAGGTATAGGTACGTAGTCTATTTAGATAGCTACGAACACTCTGGCTTATGTTTCTTTTTTATAACTTTCACTGATTTTTCATGTATGGGCTGGGTAAATGTGGTATAATTAAAGTACTGTCTAAAGGAAAACTATCCAGTGCAACATAGATTGGAGTGAGATATTTGCGTAAGTTATTTGCCCTATTGGGTATGTTAGTATTGGTGTTACCAGTTCTGTTTGGAGCCTCAAGGGCTGCCAATGTGACAGATCTTCATTGGGTGACGAGAAATGATGCACCAATCCCTTTTGTGAGAATGGTCTTTAGTTTGTCTAGTCCTGTTCATGCGACGGCATCCATTAGTGCTAGTGGCACATCCACTACATTGGTGTTGAAAAATGCCACTCTTACGGGGGTTCCTACGTCAATCGTGATGGATGATGGTATTGCAAAAAGTGCTAAGCTTTCACAGTCAGGAGCAGACACGGTGGTCAAAATTGAAACACCGAAGTCCATCGATGTGGAAGATTTGAAAGTATTTACCTTAAAAAAAGACACCGTCAATAATAAACCATATCGGATGGTGGTGGATATTCAGAAAAAAGGCGTAGCCCCACGAGATAATTATTATGGTAAAAAGCCAGCAAATCCAATGGCTGAGAAAGCACCAGCTAAGGTAGCTGAGGCGAAAGCGATGCCTACGAAAGTGACCGAGGCAAAACCAGCACAAAAAGCGGCAGCGAAATCTGTTGCAAAACCAGCGAAGCCGGCTAAAGGAGAGCCTAAAGCAATACAGAAACAGCCAGTGGTATTACCGACAGTGCCAGAAAAACCGAAACCGCAAGTCGTGAATTATCGTACAACAGGTGGTATAAAGGGGAAGGTAATTGTTCTCGACCCTGGTCATGGTGGTAGTGATCCAGGAGCCATTGGACCAACGGGTTTGCAAGAAAAACAAGTCACATTGCCTATTGCAGAATATTTAAAGTCCATCCTAGAAGCAAAGGGTGCTAAAGTTATTTTAACTCGTACTACAGATGTAGATGTGTATGGACCACATGCGAGTGGTGTGGATGAATTGCAAGCACGTGTGAATGTGGCGAACGGCAACCAAGCTGATGTATTTATTAGTATTCACATTAACTCCTTCTCGAATCCGAATGTAGGAGGTATTGCCACCTATTATTTCGATGGCTCTGATCAGTGTAAAAAATTAGCATCTGCTGTGCAAGGGCAAATTTCGGAACATAGTGGGTTTAATGGTGACCGAGGGATTCAACCAGGGAATTTATATGTCCTACGTCATTCCTTGATGCCATCCATTTTGGTAGAATTAGGCTTTATTTCTAATCCTAAGGAAGAAGGACACTTAAAAGAATCAGCAACACAGAAAGACTTTGCCAATGAATTGGCAAAAGGCTTGGAATTATATTTTGGAGGTTAATTCATGAAACAATCATTACGCTATGGCTTAGTGGCTATGATGAGCGTATGTGTTATTGCTTTGGCGGGTTGTAATTCTCAAGATTTGCAATTAGACTTAGGGAAACAAACAACAACTCAATCTGCTGCATCTCAAGATAAAAAGGCCATGGACAAAATGACAAAAATTGTTGTCTATGTACCACGACAAGATGGAAAAGGCGTTATGCCACAACCGATTACGATTGATAAAGAACGTAAAACCGTAAAAGATGCCATAAACCTAATGATTGAACAAGATGGTCGTGCTGATTATCCAGTTTTTGCAAAAGGTACAAAAGTGGTAGAAACGGCGAAGCATGATGGTACGGTTACTGTGGTATTGAATGATGAATTTTTACAGGGGGCAACAGGTTTAACAGCTACACTTCGCATCGCAGCCATCGTCAATACGGCGGTGGAATTTGATGGGGTCCATAAGGTCTACGTGAAAGTAAAAGGTGTTACATTGCCGACCTACGGTAATATTGACTTAACACATCCGTTGAAAAAAATGAAAGATAACATTGTAAAAGATTAAACGTAGTGTTGGGGGGGCTCTTACCTAAGGGCCTCCCACATTTTTTAATATAAATTCATGATATTTCAGTGTGATAATATGACTATGATGACATTGTAGAAAAGGAGTACTCGATGATACAAACTATCTTCGAAGAGTTGGGAAAGAACTCTGATTTTTATGGACATTTATTACTAGAGCATATGGGTATCACCTTTACGGCGGTCATCATTGCCACTATATTGGGATTGGCTATCGGGGTGTGTATCGCACAGAAACCGAAGCTAGCAAATTCTGTCATATCTGTG
>CALGLI010000092.1 GCA_937930265.1 uncultured Veillonella sp.
ATAAAGTAAATAGACTGAAAGCCAGTAGAACTTAGGAACTGCTGGCTTTTTTATTTATAATCTCCTTAAAGTATGTTACAATTAATAGAATACGGAATTCTTTATAAGGAGAGATTCGATGAAATTATTTTCTTCATTAGGAAGAGATTTAGGAATAGATATTGGTACCTTTCACACGCATATTTTTGTGGAAGGTCGAGGGGTAGTTGTATCGGAACCATCTATTGTGGCAACGGATACAAAACAAGAGAACATCGTTACTATTGGAGAAGATGCGCAGCGCTTGCTGTTGCGTAATCCGGAAACATTAGCCCCTATGAGTCCTTTGAAAGAGGGCTTTATTGTGGACTATCGCATTGTGTTGTCCATGTTAAAGTATTTTATGAACAAAGCGTCCAAGGCGGTTCGTAGATCTCGTGTTGTCATGGCAGTGCCTTGTGGCATAACCGATGTAGAGCGAAGAGCCATGACGGATGCCATTATTCAGGCAGGAGCTCGGGAAGCGCATTTACTGGAAAGTCCAGTGGCAGCGGCTATCGGTGCAGGGCTTCCTATCTTTGAGGCCCGAGGTAGTATGGCTGTTGATATCGGTGGCAGTACTACGGATGTCGCTATTTTATCGATGGGTGGTAAAGTAGCAAGCCACACATCACGGATTGGTGGTAATGAATTAAACGAAGCCATTTATCATTATATACGTAATGAGTTTTCTATTATGGTATCCGATGAAACAGTGGAAGACATTAAGCAAACTCTTGGTTGTGCTATGGCTCCATCTATCGAAGGGGAATACACCATCGTAGGTCGTCATTCTGAAACGGGACTTACCAAACGCTGTATGATTCGTAAAAGCGAAGTCTATGAAATATTGCGACAGCCTATTGCAGATATGGTGGCGGTTATCCGCAGTATTTTGGAAAAAACACCACCTGAATTAGTGGCAGATATTATGGAAAGTGGCATGCTCCTTACAGGAGGTACGTCCTTACTTGAAGGGTTAGACCGCCACATCCAAGAGGAACTAGGTATTCCTGTACGTATTGCAGATACGCCAGGCGATACAGTGGCACTGGGTTTAGGCAAAGCTGCTGCGGATGTACAGCGCTTAGAGCGATTATTAGTGGCTAGTAAATTACGAAAGGGGCGATCTTAATGCAACAATCTGAACGAAAATGGTTGACTATGATCGTAATCCTTTGTGCCATATTAGGAATTTTTGGATACGTGTGGAAACAAAGAACGCAAGTACCAGTAGTGACGGTAACTTTAGAGAACTTAATGACACCTTTCACTTATGGAGCCAGCCGTTTCTTATCTGGTTTACATACGGGGATAGCCGTTATAGATAATGGCATCTTGCGCGTGAAAGATATGTCCGACATAGAGGAGCGCAATGCTGAACTAGAACAAAAACAAGTAGCCTATGATGAATTAGTAGCAGAGAATATTCGTTTACGCCAATTGTTGCAATTTAAAGGAGAACAACCTCAATTTGGGTTGTTAGCGGCGTCCGTGGTAACTCGTGATAGAGGAGCCTGGACAGATACTTTCACTATTAGCAGAGGTAGTGCAGATGGGGTAGCGCCGAATATGGCAGTCATTGCTCCGCGCGGTGTAGTAGGGTTCGTATCTGATGTGTATGAACACTCTGCACGGGTGCAAAGTATATTAGATCCACGATCTGCGACTGGGGTTATTGTCCAACGCCCTGAGTCTAGGATTGCGTCCATACTGAAGGGCAATGGCAATCATCCCATGGAACCACAAATGGTGAATATCGCTTTAAATGGCGACGTTCTCAAAGGGGATACCATCGTGACGTCTGGGTTTGGTGGTCTCTATCCGAAAGGATTGTTGCTGGGCCATGTGAAAGACATTGTGACCGATGAAGAAGGATTTGTGAAACATGCAATCATTGAGCCCACAGTGGACTTTCAAAGTTTAGAAGAAGTATTTGTTATCCTATCCTCATCCATTGCACGACCAGCAGCGCCAAAATTAGAGCCAAAATTGATTCCTCGTACACAGCGAGATCAAGTAGAAGGGGCTAAAGGGACGGTGCAACAATGAAACGATGTGCATGGACATTGATGTTACTGGGCATCATTATTATTCAATCGTTAGTGGTGCCTAGATGGTTTCCCTATTCGTGGGCGCCTCATCTATTATTAGATATTGCGTTGGTAGTGACTATATTGAAAGGTCGATCTCATGGCATGATGCTAGCCGTTGTAGGTGGTATCGTTCAAGATGTGATGATTGGAAACTATTTTGGATTACATGTGGTATCCTATGCGATGGTAAGTTATATGTTAGGTGCTATGCAAGGCACTGTGTATGAAGAGCAATGGTACGCCACAGCTTGGTGGACAGGGGTAGGGGCAGCCTTGGTGATGACTCTACAAATAGGTTTATTATGGATTGTACAAGAACCAATTGTAATGACTACCTATATTTGGAATCATGGCATTCCTTCTATAGGGATTGATGCCTTAGTAGGCATTGTGGTGCATAAACTAGTATGGCGCTGGGAAGAAAAGGATGAATACATGTGGTAGAAAGGAGAGACTATGTTAAAAGCACTATATAAAAAGAAAAAAACGACACGCTTTGATGTATTGCTAACCATAGTCGTCATCATTTTTGCTATTTTGCTAGGACGTGTGTTTTATCTGCAAGCCATTGAAGGTGATTATTACCGTGGAAAAGCGGAGGGGAATCGACTTCGGATGCTCTCTATGACGGCTACACGGGGGTTGATGTATGATAGAAATGGTCAAATTGTGGTCGGTTCACGACCTGCCTATATGGTGTCTATGTTGCCTACTGGAAAACAGGCCAATCCAAAAGAACTAGAGCAGTTGGCTTCCTATTTAGAAGTCCCTGTAAAGACATTGGCAGAAAAAATAGAGGCTCATAAGGGCGGCTATGAACCGATACGGTTAGCCAGTGATGTGACGTTAGATAAAGTGACAAAAATTGAAGAACATCGTCATGAATTACCGGGTATTACTGTAGATGTAGAGCCACTTCGCTATTATCCTCATGATACGATGGCATCCCAA
>CALGLI010000093.1 GCA_937930265.1 uncultured Veillonella sp.
TACATTTTACTGGTACGGAAGATGATAGCGTGCTAGATTGGTCGAAATGCGAGGTCATTAAGAGCCATCTTTCACAGTTTCTACGAGGTGGACAAGTAGAGGTGAAAATCTACAGGGATGATGAGTTAGATGACCTCTATCCAGTGGATCATATTGTGGACTATGCTAGGGCTTGTTTGGGTGATGCAGGGTATCATTTGGTGTTTAATAATTGTGAACATTTTGCTAATATGTGTACGTTGGGTAGATTTCGCAGTGAACAAGTAGAACGAGTATTAAGTGGTAGATTGCCATTTGGAAAGGAGGGTCCTATGGGTTTATGGGGTGCTGTAAAAGGATTTGTTAGTGGGTTATTTGGTGGAGGAAGTAGTGGTGGAGGTGGCGGTAGTCGTTCTACATCTAGTACTACTTATGAACCAGATAAAGTGAAAGTAGCAGAAATCGAGGCGGATACGAAAATTCGCTTAGCTGGCATGGAGCAGGAACGAATCCGTTTGATGAAAGAGGCACGCCTTGATATTTTACAATATGAAACAGAATGCCAAGTGGCTTTAGAAAAGGCTAAGGCACAAGGGTTGGCTGCTATGGCACAGACTATCATTGCTATGCAGGATAAATTGAATGAAGTGGCTGAGAAACGATTGCTTATCATTGAAAAAGGGTCCTTGCAGATTGTTAAGGAAATAGAAAGCTTTTACGATGAACTAGGCGATAAAATTCAAGCTGATGATGATCGATATAATACGGAAAAATTACCAGAGTTATTAGCATTGCTTACACAGTATGAAGAAGGATCGCCAGCCCATACCTTATATATGAAACGTATTGAAGCTGACATAGCTATGCAAGCTAAGCATGTAACACAACAATTGGATTCTTTATCACAGCGACAATCACAGATCATCAATGGATTTCTAGCTAGCAAAGATCGCGTGGTGGAACAAACAGGTCAGATTACAGTGGGCATGTTAAAACAGATTGAACAGCAAACTTTCCAATTAGGAAGTACTAATTCATCGCTAGGCGATGAAATCAAGCAATTGCCTGAAGTACCGACATTAGCCATAGAAGAAAAATCCAGCGTGGAGTAAAGATCCTTTAGGCGATGGAATATGAAACTCATATAGTAAAAGAGGCTATCACAAAATAGCCCATACATAAAAAAGAGGAAAGTTGACCGAATAGTGCAACTTTCCTCTTTTGCTTTGTATTTTTGCTTTTTATCAAGTTTTGGGGACAGCCATTCATCTAATTAGTTTCTTTCATATAAGAACTGTTTATCCCCAGAT
>CALGLI010000094.1 GCA_937930265.1 uncultured Veillonella sp.
TATAAGGACCTGCAAATTCCACGATAGCCTCTACGATATCATCTTTATTCGTTAAAATGCGTGTCGGAATTGGTAAAAGTTCTAATGCTGCCATGATGTACCTCCTATTTACGCATTGCTACTTCTAACTCTTCTGCAGTTAGAGTAATTCTAGTTTTTGAAATACGATATGCCTCACGACCTACTACTTGATGGTAGATATCAATAGGCATATCCGGGAATCCCACTAAATCTTTACGAATATTACCACTAGTAGCAGTCATTACCAGACGCAAACGAATGGTACTACCTTGTCGTTGCTTGTACACTAATGCTTCCCAATATCCATCATGACGTTCTGCTTTTGCATCGGTCAACCACGACTGAATTTGTACATTGTCAAACTGCTCTTGTGGCAACAAATGACGGGGGAACATATCCATAATAGTGCCGTATTGTTTCCCTCTATTGACAAATGGAATATCTGTAGATAATACCACTTGGTCAAAACTAATGTCTTCCACCACAAATGGGGTACGACGTTTCACCATGATCACAATATCTTCATTACCTTGGCGCCATGCAAAAATGCGGTAGGCAATATAAATGATAGCAATGATACAAGCTATCCACACTAGGGTATCTATGAATGTGTAAATATACATATTTCCTCCTATAGAGTAATGAGTTTAGCTTCTAAGCTAGTATCCTTGAAAATATCTTGTACGATAGAGGTTACTCGATCTGCATGGCTAGTAACACAAACTTGTATAGAGCCTATTCTACCTGATGTCTGTTCCAAATCTTCTCCGTACAAAATAGCCCCTACAGCATCGGATGTTTCCCACGCAGGGTCTACAAAGCAAATACGATGATCCGTCAATTCTTGCAATACAGGTTCTACTAATGGATAATGAGTGCAACCTAAAATAGCTACCTCCACATTTGCCTCTAGTAATGGTTGCACATATTCTTTCGCGCAATGTCGTAAAACCGCATCATCTAAATGACCTTCCTCAATGCAAGCTGCCAAGTCTTTACAGCCTTGTTCTACCACTTTCACATGAGGTTTTAAACTATGCACCGCATCCATATGTGTATGACTATTGATAGTCGCTACAGTAGCCATAATACCTAATGGTCCTTTTCGCTTCTGTTTCACTTTGATGTGTAGTGCATCATGAATCCCTTGCGACATGCCCATAATAGGTACATTAAATCGTTTTGATAGTTTGTCTAAAGCTACTACAGAAAATGTATTACAAGCAATTACAATCAACTTCACTGGCTGTGCCACTAAAAATTCTGCAATCCTAGTTGCTATGCTTTCAATTTCCTCAATCGGTCGATTCCCCACAGGATTATTCGCACTATCTCCGACATAAATAAAATCTTCTTCTGGAAATTCCTGTACGAGTACAGATAATACAGATAATCCACCGATGCCAGAGTCGAATACTCCAATAGGCAACTCTTTCTGTATGGGCGTCATTCCCTATTCCTCCTCTGCTACGGCTTTCATAGGTTTGAAAAATACATCTGGCAAACGAATAATTTTGCCTGTCTCTTTAGCTGTAAATACATTTTGTGTCTCTCCCGTGCAAATAAGGGCATCATCACTTTCACGGATAATCCGATATGTGAAAGTACATTGTGCTCTCGACAAAGATGCCACTGTTAATTCCACTCGCAATGCATCGTCAAAGCGTGCCACTTCCTTGTACTCACAGCTCACTTTCGTAATAGGAAAGACGATGCCCTCTTGCATCATGTCCCACAGACTAATGCCACAGCGGCGGAAATATTCAATTCTTCCCATTTCAAACCATCGTAAATGATTCGTATGATGGGCAATCTCCATCATGTCCGTTTCGTAAAAACGGACGCGCAATGATGTAGAAATCATCGTACACTACCTTTCCTATGCAATAAGAGGCTCCAAAGAGCCCCTTCTACTACTTAATCAATTGATCCAATTGGCACAAATTTTTGTGCTTGCTCTTTATGAGAAGCTTTAATATAGCGATTCGCTACTTTCATAG
Organism: uncultured Veillonella sp.; assembly: GCA_937930265.1. Taxonomy (GTDB): domain Bacteria; phylum Bacillota; class Negativicutes; order Veillonellales; family Veillonellaceae; genus F0422. Next base: position 2,022 of record CALGLI010000094.1, read on the forward strand.
CAATCGCTAAAACAGCTACATCATCTACCCAACCAAGGCCTGGTATGCTATCTGGAATGAAATCGATAGGTAAAATTAAATATCCCAAAGCCCCAGCTATAACAGCTTTCACAAATTTCGGTGTGTCATTATCACGTAAACAATAATATAACATAACTGCTTTTCGTGCAAACATAATATTACGGCCCATACGATTCACAGTAGACATAAAGGCATCAGATGTAAATGTTTTTCCATACTTAAGGATTTGTAAAATATTCATAGTGATGACCTCTCTGATTATTGTTTGAACTTATCTTTTGCTTGTTCTGCTAAATCGTTGGCTTTTTCTTTTGTTTGTTCCGCTAATTCTACGGCTGTTTCTTTTACAACTTCTGCTTTTTCACGAATGTCTTGCACTGCTTCCTGTGCTTGATCAATCGCTTTGGCTGTCAATTCAGAAGCTTTTTCTTCTACTTGCTGTAGTGTTGGCTCTACTGCCTCTTTTACTTGCTGTAATTTCGGCTCTACCGTTTCTTTTACTTGCTGTAATTTCGGCTCTACCTTTTCTTTTACTTGTTGTAATTTTGGTTCTACCACTTCTTTTACATCTTGCATAACAGCTGTGGCTTTTTCCACCACTGGTTCTACTTTAGTTTGTAAGGAATCATTTAATGTTTGTCGCACCGTATCTGCTTTTTCATAAGCTGCTTTTGTATATACACTTGCTTTAGATGCTGACGTACCTGCTACGGCACCTGTTAAGGACAACGCTTCCGTAGCTAAAATTTTGAGTAAAGATCCTACACCTTTTGCAGCATGACGAGCATTATCTAATAATTCTTCATTACCACTTTTCTCTAATGTGTCTTTCACCGTAGCTGCCAAGATGGATGCTGCCCCTACAGCAAGGTCTTTTACAGCCCCTATGTTTGCCGCCAATGCTTCTGGGGATATGAAGGATCCTACAAAACCTTTTGCCCCTGCTAAATAGTCGTTACCAGATATGTGAATATCACTCAAGAAATCTTCGCTTTCATTGCCCAATGGTTTCTCACGAAGTGGCGTATACGCTAATGTCATTACTGTTTCTTTATTATGTTCATAAATTTCCACCAAACGTTGGCGATAATTTTCAAAATTAGGACATACTGGCATGCCTTCTTCGATCCATTGTGCCGCTATTTTACCAACGCCGTAAGTGATGGCTGCTGCTACTGGCACACGAAGAATCACTGTTGGCACGATGGTACACACTAAGGCTGCTACAGCGCTGCCACCAAGGCCCACTAAAAAGCTAGTCACACCCTCTTTGGCAGGACATACACCATAGGCTTGAGCGATACGGCTCACCATATATACGTCATTGGCCAATAATCCAGCATATGTAAAACTTGGCAATGCTGCAATTCCTGCTGCACGAGCTGCTGCCCAACGACAAATTGTTTCTACTTCTTCTTGTACATTCGTTGCTTGAGCAAGTGTTTCATTATTGTATTCCAACTGTTCCATATTTGTCTCCTATACTTACCACAAAACATTTAAGTGTAAATGTACTGATTACCCTTATTGTATCAAATTTCGCCATGAATTACCAACTTGTTAATCCACCATCTACCGTCCACGCTGCTCCCGTCACAAAAGAGGCTTTCTCACTGATTAGAAAAGCAATGACTTCTCCCACTTCTTTTGGTTGCGCAATCCGTCCTAATGGATAATGTAACGCCATTTCTTCCTTAGCTTTCATAATATCACCAGAAGGTTCATTGGCTAATTGTTTTGCCACTAATGACGTGTCTACATCACCAGGACATACACAATTAACACGAACACGATGAGGTGCCATTTCTAAGGATAGGGATTTTGTAAAACTCACTACAGCCCCTTTGGATGCTCCGTACACAGTGCACGCCACATTACCTTGTAATCCTGCATCACTTGATATGGTCACAATACTACCATGTACTTGTTTCAAGTACGGTGCTGCCGCTTGGCATAAAAAAACGGTGCCTTTTACATTGGTTCCGAACATCTCATCAAAGTTTTGCTCGTCCACATCTTCCAATAGTCGCTCTTCATAGTAACCAGCTGCCGTTACCAAAGCATTCAAGTTGCCAAATAAACGAATCGTATCTTCTACAATACGACGGCAATTCATAACTTTGCTTACATCGCCTTGTACAAATCGTACTTTTGAGGAAATACGGCGCAATTTTACTACCGCTTCTTGTCCATCCCATTCATTGCGACCGTTGATGACAACACACCAACCCTGCTTTAGCAGTAATTCCGCAGTA
>CALGLI010000095.1 GCA_937930265.1 uncultured Veillonella sp.
CATTTATACAAAATAAAGTTGTTTTGGGTATAGAAGCATTGTTTTAAGAATGAGGTATTACTAAAATGCGTATCATACCAATTTTGCATTATCAATAAGAAAGTAGTTTTTTGAAAATATAGTGTATTTCTTTGGAGATACATTGTACACTGTATGAATCCTGTGGATATAGTTATACACATGCCTTAAGATGTGCATAAGTTTTAAGCATGTTATATATGAAAACTATGGATAGTTTAAAAAACATTATAATGAGAACGGATGAATATAATAATTAACATGATTAATCAAATTAATGTGTCTTTTTAGAGTGGACTAAAGATATATTTACACTTAAAAAATAGCATCTAAGAGTAATGAAGAATAGCTCTATTAAGCGAAATAAGAGTGTATGTTTGACTGAATCTATCCGTCTATGGTAGAATACCACCCATGGAGGTACTAGATGACAAATCGATTACTACAGCAAAAGCAAAAAGCAGTGCTTATGCTCACACTGTTACTAATAGTCTTTGTTACAGTCTCAGGCTTTATGTGGAATCATGGATTCCAAACTAAAAAGATAGAAACACATCAAGTGGAAGTACCGGTGGAGGTACAATATGAGCGAGTAGATACGTTACCAAAAGGAATGGAAGAAGTCTTACAAGAAGGCACACCAGGACTTGATGAGGTGCAGGAAGAAGTCCATTATAGTCATGGTGAAGTAGTGGATAGGAAAGAACTACAGCGCACAACAATGACTCCGATGAAACCTAAAATTATTCGAGCAGGTACACGAGATATAGAAGTATCACAATCGTATAGTCGGGTGAAAGAAGTGATTGCAATGGAAGCGACAGCCTATTTACCAACAGATGGTGGTGGAGATGGAATTACAGCAACAGGGATTCAGGCACGTCATGGTGTAATCGCTGTAGATCCCAATGTGATTCCTTTAGGAACACGTGTGTTTATACCTGGATATGGTGAGGCAATCGCAGCAGATACAGGTGGAGACATCGTAGGGAATCGCATTGATGTAGTGTTGGAAGATTATGGTTCTGCTATGCAATTTGGACGGAGAACGGTAGATGTATACATCCTAACTTCTTAGTCTATGTATCTATGGCGTTTTGTTTTGAAAGTTCATGAGGATAGACCGCAATACAGCTTATTAATACTGTCACGTTCAGATATTTCTGTATATTGCAAAAAAAAGAACACGGCACATTCCTTCGCAAACGGTATTTCATAATGTTTGCTCAGGAACATGCCGTGTTCTTCTTTATATTTCTATAGTAAGCAACAATGAACGTGACAAGCGTATATGGTTTTAGTCTAATGTTGATTGCGGTCTTCTACGTGTATTGAGCTTTACATGTAAAACGCCATAGACTACTACGTCTAATTGCGTTCGTCTCGGAGGGGGTTGGGCGTTACTTGGCAATTTTGGACTATGTGTGGTTTGGTAGGTTCTTCGGAGGTATATTGCGGTCTTTTGGATGTGAATTTATAAGAATACAGTGTTACAAGACTATCCAGTTATAACTATGTGTCTTAGATGTATGTATAGTTAATGACTACGTTGCCAGTTTTTAATAGAGCATGCCATAGGTTTCGATATATGGTATAATAATAGAATACTATGTTGTGGAGGGGCTTATGTTAAAACAGGTTTTGGTGGTTGAGGGAAAATCAGATATTCAACGGGTGCAACAAGCCTTAGAGGTGGAGTGTATTGCTACGGAAGGGTTTAATTTGCGTAAGCCTGTGCTGAGTCGGATTAAGGATGCTTATGAAAAGAGAGGGATCATTATTCTGACAGATCCAGATTATGCAGGTGAACGGATTCGCCGTTTTCTGACGAAGCGATTCCCGTTGGCTCAGCATGCCTTTGTACCACGTGAAGAAGCCTATGCCAATGATGATATTGGGATTGAACAAGCTAGCCCTGAGTCTATACGAAAAGCGTTAGAAGTACTGCATACAGAATCTATGGAATCATCTGAGCTATTTACCATGCAAGATCTAGTGCAACATGATTTGAGTGGTAGTCCTCACAGTGCTGCTATGAGGGCGCACGTTGGTGCTAAGCTGGGGATAGGCTATGGTAATGGGAAACAGTTTTTGTATCGATTGAATCATTACGGTATCAGCCGTGAAGCTTTTTTTGAGGCACTTTCAGAAGAAGAAATACAGTAGGAGAATACATGATAGAATCAGTCATTGCAAGTCCAGAGGTTGTACATTATATATGTAAACGGTTTGGCATTCAAATGAGTAAAAAATTAGGGCAAAACTTTTTGATTAAGCGCACAGTGGTGGATAAGATTGTACAGGCTGCGGAGTTAGACACAGGAGATGCTGTATTAGAGGTTGGACCTGGAATTGGCACTTTAACGCAAGGTTTGGCACAAAGTGGGGCTAACGTTACCTCTGTAGAGTTAGATAGACGTTTGTTAGAGGTCTTAGATACAACATTAGAGGCATACGATAATGTGCGTATCATTCATGGTGATGTGCTGAAAGTTAACATCCCAGAATTAATGGACCACAAACCATTCAAAGTGGTAGCGAACTTACCGTATTACATCACCACACCGATTATTATGTCCTTGTTAGAATCTAAATTACCGATTGAACGATTAGTGGTAATGGTCCAAAAAGAAGTGGCACAGC
>CALGLI010000096.1 GCA_937930265.1 uncultured Veillonella sp.
CAAAAACATAGTTTTTGGAATATAAAAGTATGGATCGTAACCGAATCCACCTTTTCCCATTGGTGTTAACTGGATAAGCCCTTCACAAGTGCCAGTAGCACGGATGCACTGTCCATCTGGCGTAGCCCATACAAGAGCACACTGATAGCGTGCGGTTCTATCTGTTGGTGTCACATCTGCCAATTCTGCTACTAAGCGACGATTATTATCATCATCACTGCGATGTAGCCCTGCATAGCGCGCAGAGTATACACCTGGTGCACCACCTAATGCATCGACTTCCAATCCAGAATCGTCGGCTACGCAAGGGAGACCACAAGCCTCTGCGTAGTACAAAGCTTTCAATTCTGCATTTTCCATAAAGGTAGTGCCAATTTCTTCTGGTTCATCAATATCTACAACGTCATCAATAGTGCGCACTTTGAAACCTAGTTCTTCAAAGGCTGCGGTAAATTCTCGAATTTTCCCTTTATTCCTTGTGGCTAATACCACTGCTTTCGGTGCATTTTCGTGACCCACCATGTTACCAATTTCACCTAATGCTTCACGTTGTACCGCCATTAGTTGTTGTGTACCAGCTTCACCTAAATCTAACAGGCTATTCAACTCATCTCTTGTGAAAGTCCCATGTTCACCTGTGCCTTGTACCTCTACTAATTGGCCCTTACTGGTACAGACCACATTCATGTCTACAACAGCTGCGCTATCTTCTTCATAGCACAAGTCTAGCATAGGACCATCTTCACCGATGCCCATAGAAATAGCTGCTAAATAGTCCGTTACAGGGAATTTCCCATATCCATCATACATAGAATAGATGGCATCTACTAAGGCTACAAAAGCCCCGGTAATCGAGGCGGTGCGAGTGCCACCATCAGCTTGTAGTACATCACAGTCTACCGTAATAGATACTTCCCCTAAAGCTTCTAAGTCTACAACAGCCCGCAAGGCACGACCAATTAAACGTTGGATTTCTACGGTACGACCGGTTTGCTTACCTTTTGCTGCCTCTCTAGGTACACGAGTATGTGTCGCTCGTGGCAATAAGGAGTATTCCGCAGTCACCCAGCCCGTACCAGTACCCTTCAAAAATCGGGGAACACGATCCTCAACACTAGCCGTACAAATCACTTTTGTATTACCACATTCAATTAATACAGATCCTTCTGCATACGCAGTGTAATGTCTAGTAATCTTCACTGGGCGTATTTCTTTTACACCACGACCATCCATTCGCATCGTCATTCCTCATTTCCCTCTAAAATCGGATAATATATACCTCCTATTATACACAATCTCATGGCGGATTGGCAATTTATGTTAGCCTTTGACTGATAGCGGTTTTTATGTGGCCTTCGTGAGTAGGCGTTTTTGGTGTGAATGCCCGAAATGGCAGAATGCGGTATACCCCCGCCAAACTGTCCTACGTAAAAGTTTGATCGGAGGTACACCGCATTCTGCTTAGTGTTAGTGCGAATCTAGCTTAAGTACCTACTCATATTTTCGCATCATGATATCGATGTATCAGTCAAAGGCAAGCATCTACGGCTATGTCCGTCTATAAGATTGTGTATCATCATCGGTATGCGAGGGGGCTCCTCACGGGGAGGGGAAGATAGGCCTTTTGCTATTCCTTTGCCAATGCATATAAAGCCAAATGATATGACAGAGGTCCATCCTGTTCATAACTCCTATATCTTCTACTAATTATTTGTATCTCTCTAGGTATGTATGGATATCCTTAAGGGAACAGATTGTGCTTATCTCCGAAGAAATACGCATAGGGTATAACGTATAGTTGTGCACAAAAACACGGCGCACCTAGCTACAACTATCATAGAGTATTGTTTGTAGCCGGTGCCCCGTACGGTAATTCAAGTTTGATATATTGTTTTTATACCCGTAGCATGGAGTTTAGGAACGCTTGTGTTCTTGGGTTTTGTGGATTCCCAAATACTTGTTCTGGGGTTCCTTCTTCTTGGATTTTGCCGTCTGCCATGAAGATGACTCTATCTGCTACTTCGCGGGCGAATGCCATTTCATGGGTGACGATGATCATGGTCATGTCTTCTTCGGCTAGTTCTTTGATAGTTCGTAACACTTCGCTGGTGAACTCTGGGTCCAAGGCTGATGTAGGTTCATCGAAGAGCATGATTTCTGGTTTCATTGCCAAGGCTCTGGCGATGGCTACCCGTTGTTTTTGCCCGCCCGACAAGGTGCTAGGATATACATCTCGTTTATCCCAAAGACCTACTTTTTCTAATAAGGACTGAGCAATAGGTAAAATATCTGCGTCTTTCATTCCTTTCACCATACGAGGTGCCACCATGATATTTTCTAGCACAGTCATGTGTGGGAATAGGTTGAACGATTGGAATACCATCCCCATTTTTAGCAAGATTTGTTGCTGTTCTTCTTTCTCAACATAGACCGCCGTACCTGTGTTCGCTGGCGTGTCCACCAAGGTTGCCCCATCGACGATGATAGTCCCTTTTTGTATGGTTTCTAGTTGTCCTAAGCAACGAAGGAAGGTGGATTTACCCGATCCAGAGGGACCGATGATGGACACCACTTCGCCCCGTTCCATGGATAATGACACGTCTTGCAAGACCACCACCGAGCCAAAGCTCTTTTCAATATGTAACATGTCTATGAAAGCCATGGTTCCCTCCTAATCTTCGTAAATCGCCATACGACGTTCTAAATATTGATACAGTTTCGTCAACACAAATGTCATAGCCAAATAAAATACACCCGCTACGATGAAAGCTGTAATGTCGAAGTCACGTTGTACAATGCTTCGTGTAATGCGCAAGATATCATTCATGGCTAAGACATACACCAGAGAGGTATCTTTCAGCAGTGTAATCGTTTCATTCGCCAATGGTGGCAATACACGCTTAATCACCTGTGGCAGAATGATTTTATACATGGTCTGTACATAGGTAAAGCCTAATACCTTCGCCCCTTCGTACTGCCCTTTTGGAATGGATTGAATGCCACTGCGGAAAATTTCACATAAGTAGGCGATGTAATTCAACACGAAGGACAGCACCGCTGCCGTCATATCGGTGAGTTCAAAGCCATCAATCATGAATGGTAAGCCGTAATAGATGAGCAAAATTTGTAGCATTAACGGTGTGCCACGCATCACGTACACGTACGCATCTACAATGGTCGTCACCACTCGGTTGGTGCTCAATCGGAGCAGTGCCAAGAGCAATCCCCCTGGCACTGACAAGATGATGACGATAAAGAACAAGGACAAGGTCACTTGGAACCCGCCAGCTATTGCCGGGGCTATCTGTAACATATACTCCAGTACGTCCATGTTTATTTATACTCCTCTTTCGTCAAGATGGATGTGCTACCAAACCATTTTTGTGCCAATTTATCAGCCGTACCATCTGTCATCACTTCTTGTAAAGTAGCGTCAACTTTTGCTTTCAACGCTTCATCTTCCTTACGCATACCTACGCCTACTTTTTCACTGGCGAAGGATCCTGTGGCTACAGTGAACACATTATTACCTTTTTTACCGATTAAATAACGGCCTACCATTTCATCCACCACGATCGCATCGATACGGCCTAATTCAAGATCCATGAAAGCGTTTACATAATCACCATATTCTTTGATTTCTTTAAAATTTTTAGATTGTGGATCATTTTTAACGGCTTCTAAACCAGTAGAACCAGATTGAACACCTACACGTTTACCATCGAGTTGGGCCTTGTCAGCAATACCCGCATCAGATTTCACAGCAATGATTTGGTCCCCACGAAGATATGGTTTCGAGAATAAAATATTGCGCTCTCGTTCCTTCGTAATGGTCAAGCCATTCCACAACACGTCGATGCGTTTAGATTTTAGTTCTGCTTCCTTACTGTCCCAGTCGATGGATTTAAATTCCACTTCCGTACCAATCCGCTTTGCCACTTCTTTTGCTAAATCAATATCGAAGCCTACTAGTTCACCTTTTTCATCCTTAAATCCCATTGGAGGGAAGTTATCATCTAAGCCGATGACAATTTTTTTCGGCACCTCTGTGTTCGCCTGCTTCGTAGGCGCTCCACACCCTGCCACTAGCCCAACAATCACCAATGCACTCGCTGCTGCCAATACCGTTTTAGAACATTTTTGTAACCAATTCATACTACTTTCTCCTCTCTATAGATATGTAATCTCTAATTCATGATTATATTATACTTTAGTTAGTTAAAGTTGTAAAGAGATAAATAGCAAAATTTTTATCATATCTTCTGAAAGTAATTTATACTGACATCCCCCAATAGCCAACTGTATAAGCAAAAG
>CALGLI010000097.1 GCA_937930265.1 uncultured Veillonella sp.
GGTCCCGACTATTACCAGTTTTTAATTTCAACCATTCTCCAATTGCAGTAATACGCCGATCAAAATCAATCAATTCCCCAATAATAGCTCCTAGTACCATCGAGATAATCATCATCATAGGTCCCGTTGTATGCAAACTATCACTGACAATAACTAGCATATATTGCATTGTACCGCTCATACCTAACAGTAGGATAATAATACCACACACCATCATGAGCGTTTCTTTCAAATTTTCTTTCATACGGTGTCGAATAAAGAGCCCTAATAGGCTACCACAAATAATCAACACCACATTAAGGATGGTTCCCATACCATGCATTGGTTGTTCCTCATCTTTCTAAAAAATCACTACACTATCGTCCCCATCCACTTCGTGCACACGAACTTGCACAGTTTCCAAGTGGGACGTAGGAATATTTTTCCCTACATAGTCAGCTCGTATAGGCAGTTCCCGATGTCCTCGGTCCACTAGCACAGCTAATTGGATGGCACTCGGTCTACCTGCATCCATCAGAGCATTCAAAGCAGATCGAATGGTACGACCTGTAAATAATACATCATCTACGAGGATCACAATTTTACCAGTTGTGTCCACCGTGAAAGGTGGGCCTTCCTTCGGTTTGTCAGCCCGATCATCACGATATAAAGCTACATTCATAGACGCCACATCTACCTCTATCCCTTCAATGGCCTCAATTTGAGCTTGTAATCGTTTTGCTAGATATACCCCACGGCGCTCGATACCAATGATTAAGGCATTGGATAAGCCTTTATTACGCTCTAAAATTTCGTGCCCAATACGACGAATGGCACGCATCATACCAGCTTCATCAATTAAGATACGTTCTTCCATAGTATCACTCCTTATCGATTATGCTCTTTTGCATAGTCAATACATGCCAAGAAATCTTCCGGCAATGGCGCTTCAAAATGTAACGCTTCCCCTGTGATAGGATGTTTCACAGATAATGTTTTAGAATGCAAGGCCTGCCCTACAATAGGAAAATCCATTTTACGGAATCCATAGAATGGATCATTCACTACAGGATGTCCAATATATGCTAAATGTACACGAATTTGGTGGGTTCTGCCCGTTTCTAATTGGCATTCTATTAATGTATGCTTACCATATCGTTCTAGTACACGGAAATGAGTCACTGCTTCTTTACTATTTTCAAAGACTACCGCCATCTTCATACGATCTTTAGGATGACGACCAATAGGAGCCTTGATAGTCCCTTTTTCTTCTGCAATATTGCCTTGGACTAGTGCATAATAGGTTCTTGTGGCACTATGTTCTTTCACTTGCTCCGCTAAGCCTAAATGGGATTCATCATGTTTTGCTGCCATCATCACACCCGATGTATCCTTGTCTAAGCGATGCACAATGCCAGGGCGAATTTCTCCATTGATGCCAGATAAATCTTTACAATGGTATAGCAACGCATTCACCAGTGTCCCCGAATGATTACCCACCGCTGGATGTACCACCATACCACGAGCTTTATTAATGACAATCATATGGGAATCTTCAAATAGAATATCCAGTGGAATGTCCTCTGGTTCTACCTCTACTTCTTGTACCTCTGGAATGGTCACAAGAATTTCGCTAGATGGTGAAAGTTTCAAGTTCGATTTACCTGTTTTTCCATTCACTTGTACATGACCGTCTTTCACCAAGGATTGCACATAGCTACGTGACTGACCAAGCTCTTTCGTAAGGTACACATCTAATCGTGTACCCTCATCTTGAGCCTCTACTATATATTGTTTTGTTTCCATTATTTACCTCACTGTTTCTGGCTTTCATAGGACCAAAAATATAGAATCAACAAAGGTACACCAATACAAATACCAATATCCGCAATATTAAAGATAGGCCATACTCGGAAATCAAAGAAATCCACTACACCACCTAAGTACAAACGATCCCAAGCATTCCCCAAGGCACCACCTAAGAGCGTACCTGTCCCAATTCGTGCATATAAGGGTGCCATAGCTAATTTCTTACGACCTACGTACATAGTGCCTAACAAAAGTACCACCACTAGCAATAATATCCATCGTTGGTTCATCAACATGCCAAAGGCTGCCCCATGGTTCAAAATATAGGTCCAATGAAATACATCAGGTACAACTGGCACAGATTCACCCAATCGAAAGTGGCTGCGTACATACCATTTTGCTACTTGATCCAATAGGAAGGTCAAGATACTTATGATATAAATCATCGTTTACGTCCTCCTCGATCAGCCCATTGTTGTAATAAAGCACCTAGGTCCTGTTCTTTTCCTCGACGGTTTCCACCATTGTTTCTATCGCGCATAGGACTACCTTTTGAGTTTTTAGGATTTCGACCCTGTTGTCTTTCGCCTTTTTGTTGTTCACCATTTTTATGTTGTATATCTCGACGAGGATTTTCATCACCATTGCGTCTATGACCTTGGCGGTTTGGATGTTTTGGTTTTTCTCGTTTCAT
>CALGLI010000098.1 GCA_937930265.1 uncultured Veillonella sp.
AATCCAAGCCCTCATTACAGCAGAACAAGCCGCTAAAATGCAAGAGGCAAATCAACATGGATAATGAGTTATGGACTATTAGTCGCATGCTCCAATGGACAGAGCAGTATTTTCGTTCCAAAGGCATAGAATCAAGCCGCTTGGATGGGGAAGTACTGCTTTCTCATAGTTTGGGATGTGACCGTATGTACTTATATGTCAACTTTGACCGACCTTTGGACAAGGCTGAATTAGATGCTTACCGACCTTTAGTGGTACAACGTGCGAAGGGATATAGCGTAGCAGCTATTACAGGGCATAAAGAATTTATGGGGTTAGACTTTCATGTGAACGAGCATGTATTGATTCCCCGCCCAGATACGGAAACATTAATTGAGGATATACTAGCTCTTTATGATGTGGATGCATCGCCACGCATTTTAGACTTATGTACAGGTCCCGGTAACATTTTATTAAGTCTATTGCATTATTTGCCCAATGCTACTGGTGTAGGTGTAGATATTTCGAACAAAGCTTTAGCAGTAGCTGAGGAGAATCGCGTATCCTTAGAATTAGCCGATGTTTCAAGGTTCTGTGAAAGTGATATAAAGCAACTATTCGAACAGGTGAAAGTAGGCAAAGGTACTGAATATAGTGCGGTATTGGATGCTTGTAAGTTTCTATTTGGTGAGCAACAAACAGCCTTAGAAGGTATGTTTGATGTACTTGTGTCGAACCCACCATATATTACCACTGCAGAGATGAACACATTATCGCAAGAAGTATTACATGAACCTCATATTGCCCTTCATGGAGGAACTACAGGATTAGAGTTTTATATTCCTATCATACGGGAAGGTTGGCGTTTTGTGAAAGATGGTGGTTATCTTGCCATCGAAATTGGACAAGGCCAAGAAGAGGCTGTATCAAAGCTAGCCGTAGAAACAGGATGCTATGGAGAACCAGTGTATCAACGAGATATAGCTGGTATTATTCGTGAAGTGCGTTGGGAAGTACGACGCTCTTCTATATAAAATTTTGTCCGATACATGTGATAGCGTAGATAGAGCGCCATATACTTCTCCACAAATTTACGTTCCACTGAGATTTGCGCCGAAGTATATGGCACTCTATCTTTAGTAATCAACAGTATCATGTACAAACAAAAGTTTATATACTGCTCGCTTTGTGGAGGAAGGCTAAGATTCAAAAAACTCCTCATATAGTTTAAAACAAGTTTGCCATATAGTTTAAAATAAGTTTGTTATAAGTGATATAATAGGAAATAGGAAACAGGAAACAGAAAACAGTACATAGGAAAGGAGGTACGATATGGAAGCATTAGATCATATTGAAACACAGGTATTAACTACAAATGATGTGGAATTAGCGGGCACGTTGCTTCGTGTTGGGGATTTAGTGGCTATACCTACGGAAACTGTGTACGGCTTAGGTGCTAATGGACTAGCAGCGGATGCGATGGATCGCATTTATGCTGCAAAGGGGCGACCTTCTGATAATCCTTTAATTTTACATGTATGTGACCAATCTATGGTACACCGTTTAGTGAAACATATCTCTCCTTTAGAGCAAAGATTAATGGACACATTTTGGCCAGGCCCTTTGACAATTACATTTGAAAAGTCTGCCCTTGTACCAGAACGAGCGACAGGTGGACTTTCACGAGTGGCATTGAGATGCCCAGACCATGAAGTATGTCGTGAGATGATACGCATTGCGGGTGTACCGATTGCAGCACCTAGTGCCAATTTGTCTGGTCGACCAAGCCCGACCACAGCAGAAGCAGTTTTGCAGGATATGAAAGGCCGTATTCATGCTGTAGTTGATGCAGGGCCTTGTGAAATTGGCGTAGAATCTACAGTAGCACAAGTGGAAGATGATACTGTCATTATCTTGCGTCCCGGTGGTGTCACCAAAGAGATGCTAGAAATGGTAGCAGACCATGTGGTATATGATACGGCATTGCATGATCCTACAGAGGCGCCCAAAGCGCCAGGTATGAAATATCGACATTATGCACCAGACATGCCGGTACAAGTACTAGTGGGACAGTCATTAACAGTAGCAGAACATATGAAAGACATCATAGATAAGTTGGTTCAGCAGACACATGTTTTACAGGATGATTGTAAGGGCAAGCCGAGAATTGGGTTATTACTTTCAGAGGAAACCTTGGAAAATTTAAATGTAGTTCTTTCCAACTTTACATTGTCAGTAGATATAATTGTATATGGTGAACATGCAGAACCTACTGCGTTGGCTAACCGTTTATATGATAGTTTGTTACAGTTTAACGACATTGGTGTGGATACATTACTTGTGGAAGGCTGTGCACCGGTAGGACTTGGTGTAGCCGTTATGAATCGCTTGGAGAAGGCCAG
>CALGLI010000099.1 GCA_937930265.1 uncultured Veillonella sp.
TAATTGATGCTAATACATTGGCATAATTACCATGTACATAGTGTAATAAGGCATCTTGGAATGCTGGTACATCATGAACAGCTAATCGTTTGAAATAGCCATTAATACCTGCATATAAACATACCACTTGTTCTTCTACTTTTAACGGAGAGTATTGTGGTTGTTTCAACATTTCTGTTAAGCGTTCACCGCGATCCAATTGTGCTTTTGTAGATGCATCTAAATCGGAACCGAACTGAGCGAAGGCCGCTAATTCACGATACTGTGCTAATTCTAAGCGCAATTTACCAGCGACTTGTTTCATCGCTTTAATTTGCGCACTACCACCTACACGAGATACGGATAAACCTACGTCAACCGCTGGACGAACGCCAGAGTAGAACATATCTGTACCCAAGAAAATTTGTCCATCAGTAATGGAAATTACGTTCGTTGGGATGTAGGCAGATACGTCACCTGCTTGCGTTTCGATGATTGGTAATGCGGTAATGGAACCGCCACCTAATTCATCAGATACTTTTGCAGAGCGCTCCAATAAACGAGAGTGTAAGTAGAACACGTCACCAGGGTATGCCTCACGTCCTGGAGGACGACGCAATAACAAACTCATCGCGCGGTATGCAGCGGCTTGTTTTGTTAAATCATCATATACGCAAAGTACATGTTTACCTTGGTACATGAAATGTTCGCCCATAGCTACCCCTGAATATGGTGCTAAGTACTGCATAGGAGCGCCTTCAGAAGCACCTGCAGAAACAACGATAGTATATTCCATCGCACCTGCTTCTTCTAATTTTTGTACCACACGAGCTACCGTAGATTCTTTTTGACCGATGGCTACATAGATACAAATCACGTCTTGTCCTTTTTGATTCAAGATCGTATCAATAGCTATGGCTGTTTTACCAGTACCACGGTCACCGATAATCAACTCACGTTGACCACGACCAATTGGTGCCATCGCATCAATGGCTTTCAAACCAGTTTGCATTGGTTCAAATACAGATTTACGGTCTGCAATACCAGGTGCTGGATATTCTACAGGACGATATGTTTCTGCCACGATTTCACCTTTACCATCGATAGGTTGACCAAGGGCATTCACAACACGACCAATTAAGCCATCTCCTACAGGAACCTGCATGATGCGGCCTGTGCGGCGCACTTCATCACCTTCTTTAATCAAGAAGTCATTACCTAGGAGAACGGCGCCTACATTATCTTGTTCTAAGTTGAGTACCATGCCATATACGCCATGAGGTAACTCTAACAATTCGCCAGCCATGGCTTTTTCAAGACCGTAGATATGCGCAATACCGTCCCCTACTTCCAGAACAGTTCCTACATCATCTACGTTTAATTCAACATTATAGTCCTGAATCTGCTGTTTAATAATGGCAGTAATTTCTTCAGGCGTCATTTTCATAATTAACCATTCACCCCAATCTTATTGGTACTTGCATTTAGCAATGATTTTTTCAATTCTTCCAATCGTCTAGCCATACTTCCATCAATCCGAGTATCTCCCACTTGAATGACCATGCCACCTAAGATGGATGGATCCACCTGTTCTTCGATGACACATTGTTTGCCAGTGATATCTTGTAATTTTTGCAATACTTTTTCACGCATTGCTTCTGAAAGTGGTTCTATTACAGTCACTTTTGCTTCCAAAATACCACGGCTTTCACGGGAGCGTTTTACGTAAGCACGGGCTGTTTCCATGATGTATGGACTACGACGGCGGTCCACCATGACATAGAGAAAATTCATAATCAGTGGATGCACTTCGCTACCAAAAATTTGCTCTAAAATTTTCTTTTTCCCTGCCACTTCTAACATTGGATTGATTAAAATTTGGCGTAATTCCTCATGGGTGGAAAATAAATCTTGCACATAGGAAAGATCTGTATCAAATTGTGGTAACAAATCTGATTCCTGTCCTAATTCAAATATAGCGGAGCTATATGTTTCTGCAATTCTTTCTACACTCATCGTATCACGACCTTATAGTTGTACTATCAAGTTTTGCAATGGTATCCTCTACAAGAGCTACATTATCAGCACTGGAAAAGTCTTTTCCAATTAGTTTGCCAGCTACTTGTACAGACAAATTCACCACTTCTGCACGAATTTGTTGCATTGCTTTTTCCCGTTCCCGTTCAATTTCTTGACGGGCAATTTCTTTTTCTTTCACTAGTTGAGCTCGTAACTCTTTGATTTGTGCTTGTGATTCTGCTTCTGCTTGCTGTTTTGCGGTCTCGATAATTTCTTGTGCTTCTTTGCGAGCTTCTTGCAATTGTGCTGTATATTCAGCTTTCAACACAGCTGCTTCTTCTCTGGCTTGTTCTGCACTGGTAAGATCGTTCTCAATGCGATGTTTCCGTTCTTCCATGGTTTGCAATAACGGTTTATAGGCATACTTTGCTAAAATCAACACTAGCACGATAAAGTTTAAAATCTGAAGTACGAGTGTGCCGTTTAAATCTACCAACGGTCATACCTCCTCTTAGCTAATGTCTATTATTTAAGTAAGTCTACCAATGGATTTGCGAATACTAATACAATCGCAATAACAGCTGCGATAATAGGCACAGCTTCGATTAAGCCTACAGAAATTAACATATTTGTGAACAATTTACCAGATTGTTCTGGTTGACGAGTCATACCTTCTAAAGCTTTACCAGATACAAGACCATCACCAATACCTGCGCCAATCGCAGCTAAACCAATTGCTAAACCAGCGCCAATGGCAGAACCAACCAATACATACGCTTTTGCTAATAATAATTCCATTATGATTTCCTCCTAAAACATTAATGTCCATCTCCGATTGTCATCCCCAAATAGGATGTAACGAGCATGGCAAAAATAAACGCTTGAATAATACCGATTGCTAGACTAAAGGCTAACCACACGATAGGAAGTACATAGGGTACCAATGCATATAATAATTCTAGTAGAATTTCCCCCGCTAGTATGTTACCAAACAAACGGAAGGCTAATGTGACCGGCTTCGCAATTTCTTCCATCAAATTAATAATGATAAATAACTTAAATGGTTGCACAAAGTGCTTGAAATAGCCGATACCTTTCACTTTCAGACCTACAATCCATACAAGAATTGAACTGGAAATGGCCAATCCCAAAGTAGTGTTAATGTCATTTGTTGGCGATGCCAAGATATGCGGACTTGGAATCAAGCCCAATTCATTACTCACCAAAATAAATAGAAAATACGTAAATAGGATGGAGCTTAAAAACTTCCATTGATTGCCTAGATTCGTTTTAAATTGTCCTGTCAATCCTTCTAGCACGCTTTCCATCACATTTTGAATCCCCTGTGGTACCATGGCCCGTGACCGTGTAGCTAATAGTGTGACCACAATAATGATTGCCATCACTAACCACGTCATGTATAGCGTATCCATATTAAAGGATATGCCCATCCATTGAACAACATGATGATGCCCTGCATGTAACTCCATATTCCCACCCCCTTTCACATAGATGATTCCCTATTACGTTGACGTACATACATACTATACTCAACATATTGCATAGGAACAAATACACAGATTCCGCCTAGTACACCTTTCATGGAAATAGAAGGGATCTGCGTGCTTATGCCTACTAACAATACGATTAAGCTAAACCGACTCATAACACCAATCCAAACTCGACGTTTCACATCGTCTAAGGTGGCATCTTTCATCTTGTAGGTTTGAAAGGCTAAATACAAGAAATATACAACATATGTCATCATACCCCATAGCCAACCTGTGATATGCTGAGACCAGTCCAGTATCCATAACACGACTACACCTAGTATAGCCACTGACAGTATCCATCGGCAATGACTTTTGATATAGGTTATATATTCTTTCATAACATCTCCTTACATACATTGACGTATGACACCGTAGAGGCCTAGAAATCCGCCGACGATACCACCTATGAGCAACCCCCATGGACTGGTGCCCACGTAGTGATCAAGAGCATAACCAAGACCCATACAGATACCGATAGAACAAAGTATGGTAAATCCCGTAGTCGATGCTTTAGAGATAGCCATCCATAGATCCGATTTTTCTTTCCCCATAGACATACCTCCTACACCCCTAACATTGTAAATTATACCATTCTTAGAGATAATTTTAACAATATATATATTTTATACATATCAAAACTAATCGCTGTATATCGCGAAAAATACCACGATTCTACCTATCTTAATGCGATTGAAAGTAGGTATTAACAAGGTATGACTTTTACGCATACATCTATTACTTTATACAAAAAGAAGATGGTTTTTCTTGTGTGTTATCAAACTCATGGCGCAACGCTTGCACAATTCGTTCCGATGCCAATCCATCTCCATATGGATTCACTGCATTAGACATCTCTTTATAAGTATCTTCATTCGTAATCAACTCTTTGGCTGCTTTGTATACAGACATTTTATCTGTGCCCACCAATTTCACCGTTCCTGCTTGTACCGCTTCTGGCCGTTCTGTGGTATCACGAAGTACTAATACAGGTTTACCCAAAGATGGAGCTTCTTCTTGAATCCCACCAGAGTCGGTCATAATGAGGTAAGTACGAGCCATTAAGTTTGCAAATGGTTCATATTCCAATGGCTCAATCAAATGCACTCGATCCATGTGGCCTAGTACGTCTTGTACAATACTGCGTACTTTTGGATTGCGATGCATAGGGAAGATAACTTCTACATCTTCATGCTCACCAATGATATCACGAATGGCTTCGTACACATTGCGCATTGGGTCTCCCAAATTTTCACGGCGGTGCGTAGTGACCAAGATGACCTTTTGATGTTCGTAGTCGATGTTATTCAATAACTCTTCCTTGAACGTATAGTCTTCTTTCACCGTTGTCTGTAGCGCATCGATAACTGTATTTCCTGTTACATACAAGTGGTCTGGATGTATATTTTCTTTCAATAAGTTCGCTTCCGATGTCGTAGTCGGCGCAAAATGATAGGTCCCAATGGCGCCAGTTAGCTTGCGGTTCATCTCCTCTGGGAAGGGAGAATAAATATTCCCCGTCCGAAGACCTGCCTCCACATGTCCTACAGGAATGCCTTCATAGAATGCCGCTAAAGCTCCCACAAATGTCGTTGTCGTATCGCCATGAACAAGAACTACATCAGGTTTTGCTTCTTTCAATACCTCTTGCAAACCCAGTAAGGCACGGCAAGTCACGTCGTACAAAGTTTGCCCCTGGCTCATAATATTTAAATCATAATCAGGAGTGATAGAAAACAAATGCAACACCTGATCTAACATCTCTCTATGCTGCGCCGTTACCGTTACAATGGACTCCATATCAGGCGCTGCTTCCAAAGCCTTAACAACTGGCGCCATCTTAATTGCCTCAGGACGTGTCCCAAATATGGTCATGACTTTTAACATAGTACCTCCCACATATTTCGTTTACTTCCTTTACCATGAAAGCCGTCATATACAAACTTTCCTAAATCACTTTATTAAGCTTTTTCAATTATCTCTATTGTATCACGTGCAAGCCTTCCATACTAGTAGAAACTACAAAGAAGTATCTCCAAACAAAATACCATGCACTCCTCCCCTACAAAGTGAACAAGTACTAGGCAAAACGTCATAAGCATAAGCAACATGGCGTAATACACTTAATTCTACAAACACCAGAAAGCGTGGCCCCCCTCCCCTACAGAGTGAGCAAGTACTAGGCAAAACGCCCTCACCGCAGAAGTAGATTATCTAGGGCATATGGCATTTTATTGCTAGCATTAAGCAAAAATACAAAAAGACCGCGGTATGTTCCTGAACAAACATTATGAAATACCGTTTGTGAAGGAATATGCCGCGGTCTTAATTTATGAAGTTAGCAAAAAACGCCATATGCCCCTCAGAAAATCTTCTGAGGCACTCCTGGCGTTTTGCATAGCTATTTACGAACGTCGTTGTCTTTGGATATAATCCCAATTTTTGTTGCTGTCCACACGCATGCACAAAGTATAACAAACACTAGCAATACACCCATGACAAAGTTTGCTTTTGCCGCTACAATAGACACACAACCTAAGAGTGCTGTAATGGCATACATCAACAACACAGCTTGTTTTTGTGTAAGCCCCATCGCCAACAGACGATGATGCAAATGCCCTTTATCTGGTTGGAATACGGGACGTCCATTAATACGTCGACGTACAATGGCAAATAAAGTATCTAAAATTGGCAACCCTAGCACAATCACAGGTACCACCAATGCTACAGTAGCTGCCGTTTTTACACTCCCCATCACCGAGATAGCTGCCATCGTATAGCCCAATAGCATACTGCCTGTGTCACCCATAAATATTTTGGCAGGATTAAAGTTGTAGCGCAAGAATCCACACGCAGCCCCAGCTAATGCCAAGGTAATGCATGCCAATTCAATTTGCCCCATCTGCAACGTCACAATACAAATCGTAATACATGCAATGAGGGAAATCCCTGCTGCCAATCCATCTAATCCATCAATGAGATTCACAATATTCGTAAATCCTACAATCCAAAATACCGTCAACGGTATAGCAAAATATTCCAAATACAATAAATGGTCACCGATACTGATGAAATGCACCGCATTACCAAACAGAGGCAACATAAGAGCTGCTAAAATCTGTCCCATCAATTTTGTCTTTGGTCCAATTTGTTTAATATCATCCCAAATACCTACTGCTACAAGGATAATAGAACCTACAATCAATCCTTTTACAGAAGCCAAATCTTTCACACTATACAGCAAAGATACCATATAGCCAATATAGGTGGCCAATCCCCCCAATCGTGGAATTGAAACTTGGTGCACCTTACGTGCGTCTGGTTTATCAATAGCACCTACCTTAACAGCGAATTGCTTTACTAAAGGCGTGCAAATATACGTTACTACGAGAGCAATGACAAAGGCCCACAAATATACTGTCATTCCACCACCTCCATACGTGGTATTTCTTGTTAATCACATGGTTATTGTTACTACTTAGATATATCGTATAACCACGTTGTATACAGGTTATACTTCTTAATTATATCAGTTAAGCACCGCACATACAAGAACAGAGACAGTAAACACCTACACCTGACTTCCTAACATCCAGCCATACAAAGGATATGACTACTCCTTACATCTAAGCACAAAGTCTATTAGAACTCAATATTACTAGGATACTAGACCTTCTATCATACGCTTACCATCTTCCATCAGCTGCGCCAGCCCTTCTTCACCTAAATAGGACTCAGCATACATTTTATATAAGTTTTCTGTTCCTGATGGCCGTGCTACAAACCAACCTGTGTCTGTCACAATTTTAACACCATCGATAGGTTGTTCTTCAAATAAAGAGGTCGTACGAATATCTAGGATGGAACTGCCCCCTAATTCTGTTATAGTCACATCACTCGGTTTCATACCTTTTAAAGCACTTTTTATTTCCGCTGTGCAAGGCATATCCACACGTTGGAACACTGGTGTTCCCCATTGTGCCGTCATATCTGCATAGTGCTTTGCTGGAGTTTTCCCTGTAGTTGCCACCATTTCTATAGCTAATAGCCCTAAAATGATGCCATCTTTATCAGTAGTCCATACGGTTCCATCCTGCTGCAAGAAGGACGCTCCCGCACTCTCCTCTGCCCCAAGACCAATACGCCCATCAAATAATAAGGGCGCAAAATATTTAAAGCCTACTGGCACTTCATACACGGGATGATGGGAATCTTTGCAATAGGCATCCATCAAGCCTGTCACCACCGCTGTTTTGCCAACGCCTTTTCCTTCCCATGGACGAGTTTCATTCAAATATTTAGCAGCTACTACTAAATATTGATTTGGCGCTAACAAACCTTCTTCTGTAACGATGCCGTGACGATCATAGTCTGGGTCATTACCAATAGCGAGCACATGGTCACCTAGGTGTTTCGCTACTTCTGCCATTGCATACGGCGAAGAACAATCCATGCGAATCGCTCCATCATGGTCATAGGACATGAAGCTAAATGTTGGATCATAGTCACTATTAATGATGGTAAAATCTAGATTATACTCCTCAGCAATGGCATGCCAATAGGCTCCACCACTACCACCTAATGCATTAATTAAGACCTTTGGATTTGCTTCTTGAATCGCTTTCATATTGATGATTTGAGGCAATTCTTTCACGTAAGCCATTTTAAAATCATATGGTTCTAAATAGTGTCCCGCTTCCTCAGCAGAAATTGCAGCTGGAACTACCCGTTCCTCTTCTTCATGATGACAGCAGCCACAATGAGCACTTTCATGAGCGCCTACTAGATGATGAAAGGAAAATCGTTGAATGCTATCTAACCCTTTTTGCAAATATTCATTGGCTAAGGCTTCAATTCGTTTTGTCACTGCTGTGTCGGCTGGCCCACCATGAGGTGGGTTATATTTAATGCCACCATGTTCTGGCGGATTATGAGAAGGTGTAATAATAATACCATCTGCTACATTCTCTGCTGTTGTATTTGCATTGTGTCGCAAAATAGCACGTGATACACTTGGGGTCGGTACAAATTCACGATGTGCATCCACTCGAGTTTGTACGCGATTTCCCAACAAGACTTCAATGGCCACTTGCAAGGCTGGCTGCGATAAGGCATGTGTATCTTGTCCAATATAGCAAGGTCCTGTGGCACCAAATTCTTGGCGTACATCACAAATCGCTTGCACAATAGCCGCTACATGCAATTCATTGAAAGTCCCTTTCGAGGCAATTCCTCGATGTCCAGAAGTACCAAAGCTTACTCGCTCTTCTGGTGCATCATACCTAGGAGTTATCCGAAAAAAGTCTTTCACCACAGTATCTACATGAATCAAATCTTCTTTTTTTACAGGTTGCCCTGCCAAAGGATGTACCATATTATCGTTCCTCCTTATGTTCTTCTAAAGGAATTTCATTTCTAGCGATTTGCACGTCATGAATCATTTGTTCCGCTTCAGCCGCTTTCACCGGATCACAGGTTTGCAATACCCGTTCTACAGCACCATTTGCAGCCCTTGCAGAAAAACCTGTTCCGATAACTTCTGCCGCATCCGTAATCACCATAAATGCTGTTGGGTCTTCTGCTTCTACAGCCGCTTTCAAGCGAGCTACTTGCAATAAACTAACTACTACCATAATAACTTGTTTCGGTTGATGTGTATAGGCACCTTCTCCATTCAAAATCGTAGCACCACGACCGATTTTATCAATGATTAAGTTACAAATCGTCACTGGTTTATAGGAAATGATAAACATCGCCTTTCGTTGGTTAAAACCAGTAATTACCTTATTGGTTACCATCGCCGCTAAATAGGTACTAATCAAAGTAGTGGCTGCCGCCTCAATATTAATAACAATAGCACCGACGATGAGAATCATCATATTGATACCAAATAAGATACTGCCAATCTGTAACCCAAACCGATTACGAATAATCATAGCAATAGGGTCCATACCGCCCGTATTACCGCCACCACGATAGACGATACCAAGACCCAATCCAGAGAACAGGCCCCCTAAAATACCTCCAATAATTGGATTCTTAGTTAATTCCAAAGTTTCCAACGGGGACAATAGGTTGATCAAAATAGACATGATGATAGTCCCTAAAATGGTAATCCCCAAGTGCCAACGTCCTAACCATCTCCATGCCGCGTACAGCACTGGTATATTCAAAAGAAAGTTAATAGAACCTAAACTTAATATACCTTGTGTCACATAATAAATAATCAAGCTAAGACCGCTAATACCTCCGCTCAATAATTTGTGAGGTACAATGAATCCCTGCACCCCTACTGCAAACACAGTAGATCCAAGAATAATATGTATAATGGCTTTCACCGTACTTAAATATTTGGGTTTGTTTAACATAATTCCACCTATTCTATCACTACTTTCATCACCATTTGACCATAAGCAAAAAGCTGCCACATTACAAGGATAATGTAACAGCTTTTTAGTATGTATTACACCGCTTATGGTATAATACAATATACTATTCTGCTAGGGCAATCACTTCTACTTCTACCAAGAAGTTAGCTGGTAATGTTTTAACTGCCACACAACTACGAGCTGGTTTAGATGTAAAATACTCAGCATAAATAGCGTTAAATTTAGCAAAATCACCCATGTCTGCTAAAAAGCATGTTGTTTTAACAACTTTAGAAAAATCAGTACCTGCTTCTTTTAAGATAGCTTCGATATTTTTCATGGCTTGCAATGTTTGTGCTTCCACGCCACCTTCTACCAAAGCGCCTTGTGCTGGATCAATACCGCCTTGACCAGAGATAAACACAAAGCCATTCGCTTTGTAAGCTTGAGAATATGGTCCTAATGCTGCTGGTGCTTGCTCTGTATACACTTGTTTCATGGTTGTCCCCTTTCATTCCCATAAGACATTTATAATATACCATTAGTATAGCATGTAATGGTATCGAAGTGTAGCTATTTTTCATACTTCTATTGTACTTTATTTGCATATCTCTATAAGGAGTTCCTATATGTCTATCACTTATACTACTTATGAAAGCCCTTTGGGCACACTCACACTATATGCTACCACTTCAGCATTAGTAGGGCTCACATTTCCTACCCAATCTGTAACATTTCAAGAACCACTAGCCATGGATGAAACGAATGCATCCCCCATATTAAGACAAACCGTCCTATGGCTAGATCAATACTTCAGTAGACACATCCCAACCATGACCATCCCCTTAGCCCCACAGGGAACACAATTTCAACAACGTGTGTGGTCACAATTAGAGCAGATTCCCTACGGCACATTCCTTACCTATGGCGAGCTGAGCCAACGTGTATTCAACTCACCCGTCCCCAAAGGAGCTCAAGCTATTGGATCTGCCGTCGGAGCAAATCCGATTTCTCTTATCATCCCTTGCCATCGTGTGTTAGGCAAAGGAAAAACCCTCACGGGTTACACCGGAGGGCTATCCATTAAGCGCGCCTTGTTGACCATCGAGCATATCGATTTCGTAGACAAGTAGGCTTACTTGATATGTTGTAACATTTGTAGAAAGTATGGCTTAAAGAATGTTCCTTCCACTTCACTAGTTCCCATTACAATCGTTGTTAAATACTCTGGCGTTCCCACTAATGCTATCCGCAAAAAGGCAGGGTATTGAACCCCTTTTATATCATAGGTCATATTTCCCGCAGTTGTCATCGTACCATATTTACTATTTGGTAACGTATGTAATGGCTCTAAATTCCGTAATCGTATTTTTGTTGGAATCTTATTCTGAGAATAATCAATATCTCTATCTTCTAAAATATTAACATGATATTCCTTTAAAAAGGCATTCGTGTCATTTGTAAACGCCTCCATTTTCGCAGGTGAAAATCCCTCTTTTCCATATGACTCTAATGAACTCATCAGCAACTCTTTAGGCAGTGGAAATACAAGAACCCAAGCTGTATTTATACCATACTGGTCCGCACCTTGCAATTCATAGACATCCATATAACGGCCTAGCTTAAGTCCTTCTTTCATGTTCTGCATTCGTGCATAGTCCTTCACTTTACCAACGGTAGTACCCATTGTACCTAGGTTGGCATACACATACCCTTTTCCTACCTGAGCTAACTTTGAAGAAGACAATTGTTTAACAGTAATCTCTGGTCCTACGGTTTGACGCAGATCAGTCAATGGATTCTGTTCTAGCATCGCATCGAACTCTGCCTTGATTTCGACTAAGGTTTGAGGTATTTTCTCAGTATCTATTATAGTACCCGAAGG
>CALGLI010000100.1 GCA_937930265.1 uncultured Veillonella sp.
CTGTAATATTGTCACTAACGCCCTCAATACCTGGTCGGAGTGTACAAATACCACGAACGATTAAATCAATTTTGACGCCTTTACAAGATGCTTCGTACAACTTAGCAATGATTTCCTTATCAAGTAAGGAATTCATCTTTGCAATGATATGCCCTTCTTTACCATGTTCTACAGCACGTATTTCTCCCTCTATGAGTTCCATCAAAGAGGAGCGCAATGTCAAGGGGGCCACAATGAGGTGTTGCCATTCCTGAGATTCAGCATAGCCTGAGATGGTATTAAAGAATAAGGAACTATCATCCGCATAGGACTCACGACAAGTCAACAATCCGCAGTCCGTATAATATTTAGCAGTTTTGCCATTGTAATTCCCTGTAGCAAAGTGCATATATCTTCGCAGTACTTCTCCTTCTTTACGGACAACCATAGTAATTTTAGAGTGCGTCTTAAGTCCTCTCAATCCATAGATAACATGACAGCCAGCTTTTTCTAAACGCCGTGCCATGATAATATTATTTTCTTCATCAAAGCGGGCTTTTACTTCCATTAACACCGTAACTTGTTTGCCCAGTTCTGCTGCTTTCACCAACGCTGCTACAATAGGAGAATCCCCGCTCACACGATACAAGGTTTGCTTGATAGCCAATACATCAGGGTCTACGGCTGCTCTAGCTATAAACTCTTCCACCACGGAAAAAGAATCGAAAGGATGGTGCAAGAGTCTATCTTTGTCACGGATATAATCAAAGATGGCTGAAGTACCTTGCTCCGTTACGCAAGGAAGTTCTCGCCGTGTAAACGCAGGATATCGCAAGTGATCGTATCCTGGTAAATTGCAAAACTCTCCAAAAGAGGCAACATCTAATATTCCTTCTGCTATGTAAACGGCCTCTTTTTTTGCCTGTAGTCCTTGTAAAATAAATTCCAATAACTGTGGATCGTAATGTTCACATACTTCCACTCGCACCACTTCACCACGACGACGGCGACGAAGAGATTTTTCAATCTCCCGAAGTAAATCTGTTGCTTCTTCTTCGATATCTAAATCCGCATCACGTGTGACACGGAAGGTGGTAAAGGAATCGATATGATGTCCTACGAAGAAATCTTCACAATAATAGTTGATGACATCTTCTAACATCACAAAATAACGATGCACAGTATTCGGTACTTCAATAATTCGATTCAATACAGAGGGAATCGGCAGGATAGCCATCTTCTCTTGATCTTTATCATGGATAGGGTGAATCTTAACTACCGAGTTTAATGTTTTGTTCACCAAGAATGGGAAGGGATGACTTGCATCCACAGCCAGTGGCGTAACCACTGG
>CALGLI010000101.1 GCA_937930265.1 uncultured Veillonella sp.
TGCTTCCACTGAAATTAGGTTTGTAAACACTAAGGGAATGGTAGTGCCAACAAATGTTGAACTATCACAAATTGGATTTGCACTAATTGTAATTGGTGGATTGGTATTCCTGCTGATTAAAAAGAAGAAAAAAACAGAAGAGGAGTAAATGAAAGAAGTAGAGGGAGTAAAAAAGCACAAACAAATATTAGGATTCGTCCAACGAATTTTGGTTACGTGCGTCGCTCTGGTACTTTTAAATAAATTTGTGGTAACAGCCACAATCTATTATGACAACAACATGTTCCCGTCCATGAAAGACGGGGACCTGGTTGTGATAGAAAAATTTGATAAGGAAGTACAATTGAGTGATGTGGTAATATATAACGGCAGACTCTATCGAGTGATCGCTAAGGCTGGACAGGAAGTGGATATCTCAAAAGAAGGAATACTAACGGTAAATGGAATGCAACCTTCTGAAAGTACAAATTCGCTCACCAGTAAAGGTGAAAAAGAATATCCGATTAAGGTTCCAGAAGGAGAAATCTTTGTTCTAAATGACTATAGAGAAGATGAAAGTGATAGCAGAGAATTTGGAACAATTAAAGAGAGCGATATCGAAGGGAAAGTTTTCTTCATCACACGAAGACGTGGTTTCTAAGCTTAACTTCCACGCATAAAAAGTAAGCAACAGGAGAAGAAAATGAAGATTAAGAAATTACTTGGAAGCGTAGCAGCTTCAGCTCTAGCTATTGGAGCGACAACGGCAACAGCGTTTGCTGCATCTTACACGCCAATTACAGGTGGCGATGTAACATTCAACACAACATTAACTACAGAAGGTGGTACAGCAGGAGCAAAGGTATTTAAAGCTACAGTAGCTCCAGGCACTGCAGTTGCAGCAACAGCGACAACACAAGGTATTAAGGCTGGCGTAGGAACACCTACTATTGCAGATGTAGATTTAACTCAAGGTACAGAAGGAACAATCGATCTTAGCCCATGTACTTATACAGAGCCAGGAATTTATCGCTACACTATCACTGGCGGTTACACAGTAGGCGGAAAAGATAACGTCGCTGTCGTAGATAGTGGTAATACACGTACATTAGACGTATATGTAGTAGATGACGGTGGCACATTAAAGGTTGCAGCAACATTACTACACACAGGCACAGACGCCCCAGCATTAGCAGCAGCTGGTGATGGACAATATGCTCTTGATGACAAGGTGGATGGATTCTCTGGTAAACTTTCAGCAGATGATGAAATCACAATCATGAAGAAGGTTACAGGAAACCAGGGTGACAAGAGCAAAAAATTCACATTCACACTCGAAATCAAGAAGGCTATCCCTAATTTCACATATACATTAGGTGATACAACACTTGTTACAGATGGTGATGGTAACGGTACTGCAACATTCAAGCTAGCAGATGGCGAATCCGTTAAGATGGTATCCCTAATTAACGGTGCTGAATATACTGTTACTGAAGATGCCGACGGCTACAAGTCAACAGCAAAGATTGCTGGTGTAGCAGAAGGTGAAACGGCTGGTACATTAGGTGCTTCAGACAAGATCAAGACTGGTTATACAAACGATAAGTCAGGCGTTATCCCTACAGGTATCTTGATCAACAATAAGGCTGCTGTAGCTACAGTTCTAGCTGGTGGCGTAGTAGCATTCATGATCATCAAGAAGAAGAGAGAAGTAGTAGAATAAAATTATGAGAGGGTCCATCAATAAGATATTTAGACACCTAAATAATGCCTATGATAATGCTATTCTTCTCGTTTGTATCGTATGCATGCTTATTGGCGGATACTCAATGTTAGATAACTACAATATCTACCATCAAGTAGAGGCACAACAAAAAGTGGGGTATCTTCCAAAGGTATCTGAAAAAGAAATCACTTTCGAAGATACTCCACTAGCTACTGCTTGGTTGTACGTGCCAGATACAAACATGAACTATCCAATCATGCAAGGAGAAGACAACTTAGAGTACATTAACAAGGATTACAACGGAAAATACTCTCTTGCAGGCTCAATCTTCTTAGATTTCAAAAATAAGAATGATTTCACAGATAGTTATAATATCCTCTACGGACATCACATGGAGCATGGTTATATGTTTGGAGCTCTGGATAAATATGAAGAAAAAGAGTATTTCAACAAACACAAAGCTGGATACATACTAAGTAAAGAGCGTATCTATAAAATAGAATTTATAAAGTATGAGATCACAGAAGCAACCGATGAAACATACCAAGAATGAATCAAGAGGATACACAAGCGAAGATAAACTGATTGCATTAACAACCTGTAAAACACCTAATACATTGTACCGATGTGTTCTACTAGGGAAAATGCAAGAAATCACGAAAGAACAATACAAAGAAGAGGTAGAGAAACGATGAGAAAAATATTAAGCAATGTCTTGATCGCACTTGGAATTTTATTTTCAGTTGCTACCCCAGTGTTAGCAGATAACCAGGAAGTCACCATTAAAATTCCTGTTGAATCCGATTATGACGATGTAATCTTAGAAGGTGAAGGATTAAATTTAGAAATCAAAAATGAAATCGAGCTATCCTATACGCAATTAGGAAACTACAAATACGAGATCTATCGTAAAGATGATACTGAAAATAAATATCACTTACAGGTAATGGTTGTAACAAACGATTCTGAAGAAATGGTTGCAGAAGCCGTCCTATCTAAAAATGATGATGCTCAGAAGTATACAAAGATTGAATTTAAGAAGGATAAAGGAAATCCAACCGAATCTCCAAATAATACTCCAAATAAGAAGAAAAACGAAATCGGAACAGGTATCAACTCAAACATGCACGCATATTTCTTCGGAAGTATGATTGTGTTTGTATTAGGCATATTGATATTAAAAAAGACATCTAGCAAAAATTCCCTGTAAAATTTGTAAAAAACAGGGATTTTTTCATGCCATTTTTTGTAAAAAATAACATAATATACGTATGA
>CALGLI010000102.1 GCA_937930265.1 uncultured Veillonella sp.
GCAACATTGAGCTTATTCTCCTCAACGAAAGCATTAGGCTTGACGCCGGCTCAATTGCAAGGAGATAAAGTGGCTACCTTGGCAGTACCTGAATCAGGTACAGGGTTTGTACGAGCTATGCTGGAAGATTCTAAACCACAGACCTTTTCTGACTTAGTGCGGATCTCTGGTTTCTCTCATGGTACTAATGTATGGGTGGATAATGCGCAAACCTTGATTAAAACAGGAACATGTAAATTGAATGAAGCTATCTCTACCCGTGATGATATTATGAACTTTTTGCGTAACCATGGCGTAGCAGATAATGTAGCTTTTTCTGTTATGGAAAATGTGCGTAAAGGGAAAGGAATTGAGAAACGTAACAAAGAAGGAGTTGCTCAAACGGATTATGAAGACCAAATGCGAGCAGCCCAAGTGCCGGAGTGGTTTATTGCATCTTGTAAAAAGATTTCCTATTTATTCCCTCGGGCACATGCCGTAGCCTACGTTATGATGGCATTCCGTATTGCGTGGTACAAGATTAATTATCCATTAGCTTTCTATGCATCGTATTTTTCTATTCGAGCAAAAGCCTTTGATTTGAAAATTATGATGGGCTCTTTAGAAGAGCAACAACAAGAATTTAAACGGTTGAAAGCCTTAGCTGCGAAGTATGAAGCATCACCAAAGGAAAAAGACTTGATGTCAGCCTTAGAGGTATCCTTGGAAATGAAACAGCGAGGATATTCCTTTGCCAATGTAGAGCTATACAAATCACAAGCACGGCGGTTTATGATTAAAGATGAAACCTCTTTATTGCCACCATTTGTGGCTGTCACAAGTTTAGGCGAAAAGGTAGCGGATGCCATCGTAGAAGAACGGGAGCAAGCAGAGTTCTTATCCATTAAAGATTTGCGGAGACGTACAAAAATGTCTCAAACCATTGCGAATCGTATGGTGGAATTAGGTTGTTTAGGCGACTTACCAGAAGATGAGCAAATGAGTTTATTTGGATGATAGGAGGTATATATGTCAGAAGTTAGAGAAGCAGTATGGATAGGCGTTGACGTGGGAACCACAGGCGTACGTGCTATGGCATATACAGCACAAGGTAAATCAGTAGCAGTGCGAGATGCTTTTTATCCATTAGAAACACCACAATATGATCGAGCAGAGCAGAATCCTCAACAAATTTATGATGCTGCGGAAGAAGTCATTGCGGGAGTAGTAAAAGATTTACAATATAAACTAGTCACTATATCGGGGATTGCTTTAAGTTCAGTGATGCACAGTTTTATTCCTCAAGATGAACAGTTTGATTTATTAGGGAATATGATTACTTGGGCAGATAGTAGAAGCTCCACTATCGTGCATCGTATGGAACAAGACGAAGAATGTAAACAATTTTACTTTAGAACAGGCTGTCCGTTACATGCGTCGTATCCATTGGCTAAAATCATATGGGTCAAAGAAAATCAACCTGAAATCTTCGGTCGTATGGCACATATTGGATCTATTAAAGATTACATGTTCCGGTTGATGACCGGAGAATGGGTCACAGACAAATCCGTGGCATCTAGTTCTGGTTTATTTAATGCCTTTACAGAAACTTGGGATTCTGAGATTTTAGACTATGTAGGGATTCAAGAAGAACAACTGCCTAAGGTAG
Organism: uncultured Veillonella sp.; assembly: GCA_937930265.1. GTDB lineage: Bacteria > Bacillota > Negativicutes > Veillonellales > Veillonellaceae > F0422. Next base: position 1,649 of record CALGLI010000102.1, read on the forward strand.
TGTCTACTATATATAGTAGTAAGTTAGTAGCAGACGTAGCAGAGCGTTTAGGCTTACCTGTGAATACACCAGTTGTCATCGGTGCTACTGATGGAGTATTGGTAAATGTTGGTATTGGCGCTGTATCTAAAGGACAGTTAAGTGCTACTATTGGTACATCTGGTGCTATACGGATGCTCACAGAAAAGCCGCAAATGGATCCTAAAGGTCGCACTTGGTGCTATAATTTAACAGATACTATGTGGGTGGCTGGTGGAGCTATCAACAATGGTGGTATGATTTTGCGTTGGATGCGAGATCGTATTTTGCATTATCATGGCTCCCAAATGGAACAATTATCGGTGGACCCTTATGATTTAATGACCATGAAAGCAAGACATGTACCAGCTGGATCTGGTGGCTTGTTATTAATGCCATACTTTACTGGTGAACGAGCTCCCTATTGGAATTCTGATTTGCGTGGTGCTTTCGTAGGTTTATCCTTAAATCATAGTCGTTCTTACATGATTCGTGCCACAATGGAAGGGATTTGTTATAGCTTACGATTTGTTCTTGATGCATTGCGTGAGTTTGAAGAGGTGAAAGACATCCGCATTAGTGGTTCTTTCACTAAATCTGAATTATGGGTACAAATTATGAGTGATATATTCGGTGAACATATCACCTTACCAAATAATAGTGAAGGGGCCTCCTTTGGCGCCGCTGTGTTAGGGTTTATTTCTGATGGAACTTTGTCAGATATTAAGGATACAGCAGAGCTAGTACAGCCTGAATGTATCTATCACCCTAAGGAGCAACATCAAGCCGTATATGAAGAACTTTTCTCTATTTATGAAAGTTTGTATATTCATATGAAAGACGATTTGGCACGTCTTGTTCAGTTCCAAAAGGAACATCCATTTAGTCGTTTATAATTTGAAAGGAGACTAGAAATGCCATTAATCATTCTTGCATTAGGAATTATTTTACTATTTTTCCTAATCGTAAAAGTAAAGATGAATAGCTTTTTATCATTGCTATTGGTCTGTGTATTATTAGCCTTTGGAGAAGGATTGCCAATCGATAAGATTTTCCCAACCATCCAAAAAGGCTTAGGAGCTACCTTAGGTGGTTTAACAATCGTAGTAGGCTTTGGTGCTATTTTAGGAAAATTGATGGCCGATAGCGGTGGAGCACAACGTATTGCTACTACCTTGATCAACATGTTTGGTCGAAATAATGTAAGATGGGCCGTATGTTTAACTGGATTCATTGTAGGTATTGCTTTATTCTATGAAATCGGTTTCGTCTTATTGATTCCATTAATCTTTACCATTGCTAAATCTGCGGATATTCCATTGTTAGAGGTAGGCATGCCAATGGTAGCGGCCTTATCTGTGACACATGGTTTCTTGCCTCCACATCCAGGTCCTACAGCGATTTCTGTATTATTTAATGCAGACATTGGATTAACTTTGGTGTATGGTATCCTTATTGGTATTCCTACTGTCATTTTGGCAGGTCCATTATTGTACAACACTGTGAAAGATATTAAAACCGATATCCCTGAAGGCCTTCATAATGATAAGGAATTTACAGAAGAGGAAATGCCATCCTTTGGTGTTTCCATCTTTACAGCATTAGTACCAGTTATCTTGATGGCAGCTACAGCTATCGGTAAAATGATGAATTTACCAAAAACATCTACTATTATGGTAATCCTTAACTTCATTGGTGATCCATCTGTGGCATTAACAATTTCCTTGATCATTGCATTCTATACATTTGGCTTCGCTCGTGGCAAAACTATGAAAGATATTATGGCTACTTCTGAAAAAGCAATTTTAACAGTAGCTATGATTCTATTCGTTGTAGGTGCTGGTGGAGCACTAAAACAAGTATTGATCGATAGCGGTGTGGGTACCTATATCGGTGAACTAGTGATGCAAGTCAATGTGTCTCCATTAGTATTAGCTTGGTTGATTGCTGTTGTGATTCGTATTGCTGTTGGTTCTGCTACAGTGGCAGCTATGACAGCTGGCGGTATCGTAGCGCCGTTAATTCCATTAACAGGTGTAAGCCCTGAGTTGATGGTCATCGCAGTGGGGGCTGGTTCTGTATTCTTTAGTCCACCAAATGACCCAGGATTCTGGCTATTCAAAGAGTTTTTCGGGTTATCAGTCAAACAAACATTACGCTCTTGGTGTATGGTGGAAACAGTGATTGCCGTATGTGGTTTAATTGGTGTAGAAATCATTAATTTATTCTTATAAATGAACTTATGAGATTACAAGTACATATGTGATACAAAATAGAGACACAGAAAAGCGCACCGTCCACAAGGGATAGTGCGCTTTTATAAAAATCAGGGAAAGTATTTATATGAATTTACGATTGTGGAGCATCTGCCATAGGACACCACAATCGTCTGCGGTAGTCGCGTATTCCAGAAAGGACAACGCGGAGTGCACGCTGTGCGTCAGCTTTTGAGAGGGGCGGGATTCCATCTAAGCGATAGGAAATGCCAAGACTTTCATATTTAGTAACCCCCATGACGTGGTATGGTAAGCAATCTACGGCTTTCAAATGCTTGAAAGGACCTAGAAAGCAACCAAGCCGATACCAGCGATCGCGATTATCTGTGATGGTTGGGACTACCACGTGGCGCACCCAAAAATCTGTGCCATGTTCGTCTACAAATTGAGCGAACTCTAGGACTGCATCATTGGGTTTGCCGGTTAGTGTTTCGTGTATAGAGGAATCGATCTCTTTCACATCAAGAATGACTAAATCCGTTACGTCAAGAAGCAGTTTGTACTCTCTAGCCTGTTCCTGTGTGTAGCAAATCCCGCTTGTATCTAAACAAGTATGAATCCCCTTTCCGTGAAAGAAAGTAAAGAGTTCGATAATAAAAGGGAGTTGCAACAATGCTTCACCACCAGTGACAGTGATGCCACCAGTATTATAAAAGTCTCGATTCCTTTCAAATTGTGTCCACACATCTGCCACAGTCATTTCTTGGGCATACGTAGAGGGATCCCAAGTATCTGGATTATGGCAATAGGCACATCGCAAAGGGCAACCTTGGAGGAAGAGGACAAATCGCATGCCTGGCCCATCCACAGTGCCCATGGTCTCAATGGAATGAATGCGACCTACCATAGTGCATTACATGGATTGATGGAATGTACGGGAAATCACTTCATCTTGTTGTGCTTTTGTCAACTTATTGAAATGAACAGCGTAACCAGAAACACGGATAGTCAATTGTGGATACAATTCAGGATGTTTTTGAGCATCTAATAATGTTTCACGATTGAATACGTTTACGTTTAAATGATGGCCGCCTTTTTTGCTGTATCCATCTAATAATTGGACTAAGTTATCTACTTGTTGTTCGTTTGTCATAGTTACTCCTTTTCTTCAGAGAATGTAACATTTGGCTCACGGCAAGCTAGATTTTCACAACCATCGGCTAATGCATGTGTAATGTCGCCTAAGTCTAAATCTAGGTCCAAGTCGCCTAATGTCACCATAGATTCTCCAGATTTACCAAGAGAATCTGGAATAATAGAGAATGTATTAGAAATACCATCGCAACAATCACGCCATGGCATTTTAGCAACGGATGCCAGAGAAGACACAGCTCCATGAGAATCACGACCATGCATAGGGTTAGCTCCCGGAGCAAATGGAATGCCTGCTTTACGTCCGTCAGGGGTAGCACCAGTGGCATTACCGTATACCACATTCGATGTAATCGTTAAGAGTGACATAGTAGGCACGGATTGACGGTACGTAGGATGTTTACGAATTTTATTCATAAACCCAGATACCACCGTAGCCGCTAAATCATCTACGCGATCATCATCATTGCCATATTTAGGGAAGTCCCCTTCGATTTCAAAATCAATAGCAATTCCATTTTCATCACGAATTGGTTTTACTTTCGCATACTTAATAGCAGATAGAGAATCAGCTACTACGGAAAGTCCAGCAATACCTGTAGCAAACCACCGTGTTACCTTGCGGTCATGCAATGCCATTTCCAATTTTTCATAGGCATACTTATCATGCATGTAATGAATGATATTTAAGGCATTCACATACACACCGGCTAACCATTCCGTCATATCTTCAAAACGTTCCATCACTTCGTCGAAGTCAAGGTATTCGGAAGTAATAGGACGGAATTTTGGACCTACTTGTTTTTTCAGCTTTTCATCTACGCCACCATTGATTGCGTAAAGTAATGCTTTTGCCAAGTTACAGCGAGCACCAAAGAATTGCATTTCTTTACCAATACGCATTGGGGAAACGCAGCAAGCGATAGCGTAATCATCGCCAGAGTTAGGGCGCATGATTTCGTCGTTCTCATATTGAATGGAAGAAGTTGCAATAGAGA
>CALGLI010000103.1 GCA_937930265.1 uncultured Veillonella sp.
TCTCACAACGTATAAGTTGACCCGCATATCAGACTCAGACCACCTCTATACTAGTATCCCATCTTTTGCTCATTACAGAAATCGTATCTAAAATAGCTATACAAAAGTACAACCATACGAATGACCCAGCTCAACTACTTCGATACAAAAAAAGAACTGCCTATGTCTAAGCAGTTCCTTTATATATATTAGTTTCCAGGATGTTTTACTAAATCTTGACCCGCAATACCTGGGCGTGTCATTTCTTTTGGTGAAAGGATATAGTCCATTTCTTCTTTTGTCAACAATCCTTGTTCTAGAATAATTTCTTTTACACTGCGATCAGTTTCCAACGCTTCCTTCGCTAAGGCAGAGGCATTTTCATAACCAATATGTGGTAACAAAGCTGTGACGATACCCACAGAACGTTCTAACCAATATTCACATTGCTCTTTATCCACTTCAAGATCAACCAACAATTTATCTACAAATGTGTTCACCGCATTTTTTAAATAGCACATGGAGTTGAACAAATTATACGCAATGACTGGCTCCATTACATTTAACTCAAATTGTCCATTTTCTACACCTAGGGAAATCGTCAAATCATTGCCAATCACTTGGTAACAAGTTTGGTTCAACACTTCTGCGATAACTGGGTTTACTTTGCCTGGCATGATGGAAGATCCTGGTTGACGTGGAGGTAATTTTAACTCACCAATACCACAACGAGGACCTGATGCCATTAAACGGAAATCGTTAGCCATTTTAATCAATACCAGAGCTGTTACTTTCAATCCAGAAGAAATATCTGCAAACACATCTGTATTATTAGTGGCATCAATTAGATTGTCTGCCGTAATGAACGGTTCCCCTACCACACGAGACAGCTCATCTACCACAGCTTTGATGTACGTAGGCTCTGCATTCAGACCCGTACCCACAGCGGTAGCTCCCATATTCACAGTATGTGCTTCTAGCATAGCAGATTTAATACGGCGAATACCACGGCGCACGCCAGATGCATAGGCACCCATTTCTTGCCCTAATGTAATTGGCACCGCATCTTGTAAATGAGTACGACCCATTTTTAAAATTTCTTTGTATTCATCTGCTTTTTTATCTAATTCATCTGCTAAACGACGAAGTGAAGCTAATAAAGGCTTACTTTTCATGATAGCACATACTTTGATGGCTGTAGGGAATGTATCATTTGTGGATTGTGCCATGTTTACATGGTTGTTAGGGGATACAATTTCATATTGTCCTTTTTCATAACCTAAAATTTCCAACGCACGGTTTGCCAATACTTCATTCATATTCATATTGAAAGAAGTACCTGCTCCCCCTTGGATAGGATCCACAGGGAATTGATTATTAAAGTTACCGCGTACCACTTCATCCGCTGCACGACTGATGGCTTGACCAATTTTTTCATCTAATCGACCTGTACTCATATTCGCTAGGGCGCATGCTTTTTTTACCATTGCCATAGCTTTCACAAAGTCGTAGTCGATTTGCTTGCCTGTAATAAAAAAGTTTTCAATACCACGCAATGTTTGTACACCATAGTACAACTCATCAGCAACTTCTAATTCACCTAGAAAATCATGTTCTTTTCTCATACTATACCTCATTTCATACACCATCTTTGTTATCATCACTTATATAACCTTTGTTTATGTGGTGTGCTTATATTATAACATGCATTTTGTATACATAACAGAGATATACTTTCTAGTTAGGAATAATAGCACCTTTCACAGCTTTTTAAATAACCAAAAGTCATAGGAACTATCATTTTTAATCATTTTTATTAATTTCTATAGACTATATATGAATTTTCATAATAGAGTTTATATTGTAACTCTATACTACAAGGTTTCTCTGCCATATAGGAAATATATAAAAGGTAGCTTTAACTACACTCAAAAATAAAAGTAGTTTCAACCGCACGCAAAACGCATGAAAAGTGGTGCCAACCGGGAGCCAACAAAGCCAAATTATATTCTTTTAAGGCTCTATAATAAATGTTGGGGCTACTCATATAAGAGTAGTCGCCAACATTTATTATAGAGCCCTTTGTTTCGCCCTTTTAGAAAGCAAGAAACCCAGTAACTAGGCTAGTTACTGGGTTTTCATTTTGTATTAAATTATTCTGCTGTGAATGGCAACAACGCAATTGCACGAGCACGTTTAATAGCAAGTGTTAATTTACGTTGATGTTTAGCACAAACACCAGAAATACGACGTGGAAGAATTTTGCCACGTTCAGTCGTGAAACGACGAAGTTTAGCAATATCTTTATAGTCGATTTGATCAGCATGATCAACACAGAAGTTACATACTTTTCTTCTTGGTTTTCTGCCTCTATCTCTTCTCATTGAGAAACCTCCTTTGATATAGTTGTGGAGTTCTTAGCTTAGAACGGAATTTCTTCACCTGCGCCTGCACCGGAACCTGCACCAAAATCATCAAAATTGGATGCACCACCGTCAAAGGCATCAAATGATTGCGTATCCAAGGCTTGTCCAACGAAATTAGCAACTACTTCAGTTACATATCGTTTTGTACCGTCTTGTGCATCATAGGAACGAGTCGCAATACGGCCTTCTACAAAGCAACGACTACCTTTACGCAAGTTTCCCGCAGCTTCTCCTAATTTTCCCCAAGCTACACAGTTTACAAACGCAGTTTGTTCCTTAGTCTCACCATTTTGATCCACATAGGTATTGGATGCAGCCACTGTGAAAGTAGCAACAGCACGACCAGTTTTTGTGTAACGCACCTCAGGGTCACGAGCTAAATTTCCTAAAAGTTGTACAGAATTCATATTCCTAACCTCCTCAGGCTATTATTGTTCGTGTTTTACAATCAGGTGTCTAAGAACGTTATCGTCGATTTTAAGTACGCGGTCGATTTCTTTGATTTCGCCAGGAGCTGCTTCAAAGTTAATCAATACGTATACACCATCAGTATGCTTGTTTACTGCATAGGCTAAACGGCGTTTACCCCAAACGTCAACTTTCTCAACTGTACCGCCAACACGAGCAATTAAAGCTTCAATTTTGTCAAAAGTAGCTTTGTTTGTCTCTTCATCAGCTGGTTTCACAATAACCATGACTTCGTATTTGTTCATACAAAATCACCTCC
>CALGLI010000104.1 GCA_937930265.1 uncultured Veillonella sp.
GGTTTTGTACGCCAGCTGTATCCAATGCACCACGAACGATGTGATAACGCACACCAGGAAGGTCCTTAACACGACCGCCTCTGATAAGTACAACGCTGTGTTCTTGTAAATTGTGACCAATGCCTGGGATGTATGCAGTTACTTCAATACCGTTTGTCAAACGAACACGGGCAACTTTACGAAGCGCGGAGTTCGGTTTTTTAGGCGTAGCAGTGTATACACGAGTACAAACACCACGTTTTTGTGGACACTCTTTCAAAGCTGGAGAGTCAGATTTACGCGCTAAAGATTTACGGCCTTTACGTACTAACTGGTTAATAGTTGGCATGTGGGCACCTCCTTTCCAAACAATTAGATTTATAATTGATCCGCTCGATTGTATCGTTCGGATATTACCAAAACTAGCGAAGCACGCCGATTGCGGCAGCTCCTACTTTAATGTGAGCAGCATGCCCCAGTTCTTCCATCGTGTGATTTCGATCTACAGGCACATTGTGCTCTAAACAAATTTCCAGAATCGGCAAGATAATTCGGTCATCGCTATCAAGACCTACAAATACACACTCTACTTCATCGCGCCCCACGGCTTTACGTGTTTGTTTCGCTCCAATTGTGAGATTTGCATTTGAAAGCATATCGATTGTCATATGCGTCTCCTTCTCATTCGTTACTTACTTTAGGGCGCACTGCCCCTCAAGCACTTTACTAGTGTACCATTCTTTATATGCCATGTCAAACGATTTTATCCCCTACAAATCGCCACAATAAAGCATTTTATATGTACATGTATCCGTGCGGTTCAAAAATATATTTTTCTGTATATTTTAAGTTGAATTTATACAATTTTACCGTAATTGCTTGTATGTATATTCATTTCATTTTCTTTTATGGATTTTACCTATGCAAAATTGATATAACAAAATTATTTCTTCCTTTATGTAACATAAAGAAATAGGCGGATAACTTCCTTATAGGTTGTCATCCGCCATTTCGTTAGACAATATGAACTAGCTATCTATGCTCGTCTTACTGCCTTATATTATTCTGCTGTTTCTACTTCTGTAGTTTCTTTTGTTACATCCGCATTAACAACTTCTGTGTCCACCACTAGATCTTCTAATTCAGGTGTATGTTTCACTACTTTAATCTTACGATAACGGCTCATCCCTGTACCAGCTGGTATCAATTTACCAATGATAACATTTTCTTTTAAGCCAAGTAATGGATCAATTTTACCTTTGATCGCTGCTTCTGTAAGAACACGAGTTGTTTCTTGGAAGGAAGCTGCTGATAAGAAGCTGTCTGTTGCCAAGGCTGCTTTGGTAATACCCAAGAGTGTGCGAACACCTGTGGCTTCTTTTTTACCATTTAAGCGTAAACGACGGTTTTCATCTTCAAATGTATTTACATCAATAGAATCTCCTGGTAATACGTCTGCATCTCCAGCATCTTCAATTTTTACTTTATGTAACATTTGACGAACGATAACCTCGATGTGTTTATCGTTAATTTCTACACCTTGAGATTTATATACTTTTTGCACTTCATATACTAAGTAACGTTGCGTTGCTTCTGTACCCATGACACGCATAATATCATGAGGGTTAATGGAACCTTCTGTTAAACGGGCACCTAAAGATACTACATCACCATCTTTTACAATGATGCGAGATCCGTAAGGGATTAAGTAATCAAACTCTTCTCCCTCAGCTGTGGTAATGAAGATCGTATTCGTACCTTTTTTATTATCGTTAGGAACGACACGTACAGTACCTTCTACTTCTGCAATGATAGCATTACGTTTCGGACGACGTGCTTCAAACAATTCTTCGACACGAGGCAAACCTTGTGTGATATCGTCGCCGGCAACACCTCCTGTATGGAATGTACGCATCGTTAACTGTGTACCTGGTTCACCGATGGATTGTGCCGCAATAATACCTACTGCTTCACCAACTTGTACTTGTCCACCAGTACCTAAATCACGACCATAACATTTCATACATACACCATATGGAGAACGACAAGTCAATACAGAACGGATTTTCACTGTGTCGTAATGTTTTACCACTTCATCAGCTAATTCGTCAGTGATTTCACCATTCAATGGAACGATCACTTCGCCAGTTTCTTTATTGATTAATTCTTCTGCTGCTGTACGACCTACGATACGATCTTTCAATGGTTCGATAACGCCAGTACCTTCCACGATAGCTTCCACTTCAATGCCATGGATGTCATTGTTGCGTACTTGAACTTCTTTTACATCAGAGTTCAAGATAGCTTCAATGCCTTCTTCTGTCAACGCTGTATGCGCAGGGAAAATTTCTACACCTTCGCTATCAATAACGGGATACACAGTATCTTTACCCAACATATTTTCAACCATTGTGTTGCGTAATGTTGTACGAATCGTATCGTCCACTTCACCTAATGCAATGGTTTGAACAATGTTAGTATGGTTGATATCGCTGTCGCTACCCAATTGTGCTCCACGCAATGCGATGGATTTTACCTGAGATTCTGCTAATGCTTCGATGGTTGCTTCTGTTACGATGCTTTCAGCGTCAGCAATCACTTCCCCAGTCATAGGGTCTACTACATCGCGATCCAACACACGACCGATTAAATCATCTTTTAAGTATGTCAACGCATCTTTTGTATTGCGCGCTAAGCGAGCTCTTTCACGAGCTAAGTCGATACCTACTACGTCGCAATCTTCCTCACGAACGATTACGTCTTGAGATACGTCAACGAGACGACGAGTCAAGTAACCGGAGTCAGCTGTACGAAGCGCTGTATCGGCCAAAC
>CALGLI010000105.1 GCA_937930265.1 uncultured Veillonella sp.
CGCTGCATGGGAAGATCGTAAAATTACTGTGCCTGCCGAAGTTCCAGAAAAGATGAAGCAAAAAATGACGAAATTATCAAAAGATCAAAGAGAAACGATCGAACGTAGAGTAATCTCTAAGGCAGTCGAGGCACCATTCAACAACCGACAGGCAGATAGCCTGCTCGCACTAATATTCCAACAAGCACAACGCACAATTGATAGACCGATCGGACGGTAAGGGGAGGAAATTTCATGGGAAAAATATCTTTAAAAGAAATGAACGACAGCAAAGTAGAAAAAATGGATAATGGTGATTATCTTAAAAGAGATGATGACATGAGAGATCTTGAGTTAATGGAAAAATACGAACGACTAGGTGATCTTGTTTTAACTAGCCTACATGGAAATTTTGAATGTACGATTCCAAAAGAAACATTTATGGAAAAGACGTTTAACAGCAACGAAATACATGGTGACGACTATCAAAAGGATGAAGACCTGCACGTTAAACTTAAAATTGTGCCAGGATCAAAACTTTACAGAACTGGATTGGGACCAGAAACTGAAATCGCAGACATAGTTCCTCCACATCGTGTAATAGGGTTGGGAGATATTGATTTCGGAAGAATTGAATTTTCCACTGAGCCAGTGAATAATCGTAAGAACGAATATGAGTCTAATTCGGCAATGGATTTCGACGATAGATTAGAAAAATTAGAAAAAGGTTCAAGAGATAGATGGGTAGAAAAGAATGCAGATAAATTCACAAATATTGAAGACGCAGGGGATTACTACGATAAGAATTGGTACCTTTTAACAAGCCGTGAGTAAGAAGTCCCCCACTTCTATAAGTGGTGGGATGAATTACGGTTGACACGGCGATTACTTGACTTTCATATCTTGCTGTACTACAATATATTTGTAAATCAGTCGTAATTATATGAAAGGATATAAATACAATGCAATTAGATACAAATAACCATTCAGTATTTATGCTACACTATCACCTGATTATGTGTGTAAAATATCGTAACAAAGTAATAGACGATAATATCTCTAATCGTTTGAAAGAAATATTCGTAAAGATTGCTCCTGTATACAACATTACACTAGAAGAGTGGAATCATGATATAGATCATGTTCACATTTTGTTCAAGGGGCAACCGAATACAGAAATCAGCAAATTTATCAATGCATATAAATCTGCAAGTAGCAGACTCATAAAAAAAGAGTTCCCCCAAATACGTAAGTTTCTATGGGAAGAAATGTTTTGGTCACAGAGTTTTTGTCTGTTGACTACAGGTGGAGTTACTGCAGATGTTATTAAACAATACATTCAATCTCAAGGTAAGAAAAATGATAAATAGAGCAATCAAATATAGGCTATATCCAACAGAGGAGCAGAAGATATTTTTTGCTAAAACATTTGGATGCGTCAGAAAAGTCTACAACTTGATGTTATCTGATAAAATCAAAAGTTATCAGGATACAGGTGAACTTTGTAAAGTAACACCAGCTATGTACAAGAGGGATTATCCTTATCTCAAAGAAGTAGATAGCCTTGCTTTGGCAAATGCTAGTATGAATTTACAAGCAGCATTTAGTAACTTCTTTAGCAGAACACGTAAAAAGAAAAATGGCTTTCCTAAATTCAAGTCCTTCAAACATAGTAAAAGAGTGTATACCACAAATAACCAGAAGGGTACAGTCGCTATCATAAATAGTAAATATATTAAACTTCCTAAAATTGGTAAGGTAAAGGCTGCAATATATCGTACTCCAGATGAAAACTGGGTTCTCAAATCTGCTACGATATCACAAGATCGAGATGGCAAATATTATGCTTCTGTTTTGTTTGCTTTTGAAGAAGAAAAGCCAACTTACAAAATAGACACTCGTAATGCCATTGGCTTAGACTACGCTTCAGATGGATTATATGTTGATAGCAATGGGAACATTGGTACAAACCATAAGTTCTATCGTGAAAGCCATGCTAAACTTGCAAAGGCACAACGTAAGTTATCAAGGATGAAAGGCTCTAAAAAACATGAAAAGAAGTCATCCAATTATCTAAAGCAGCTTCGTAAGGTAAATAAGATCCATCGCCACATTGCAAATCAAAGAAAAGACAATCTACATAAATTATCTACCGAGATAGCCAATCGGTACGATATTGTATGTGTAGAAGACCTCAACATGAAAGCAATGTCCAATAAAGGATTTGGTAATGGTAAAGCGACCATGGATAACGGATATGGTTCATTTGTTTCAATGCTTTACTACAAATTATCAGCTAAAAACAAGTATCTGATCAAGGTTGACAAATGGTATCCTTCTTCACAGTTATGTCATGCTTGTGGAACCGTACATCCTGAGATGAAGGACCTAAAGGTACGCACGATGCGATGTGATTGTGGTCTTGTAATCGGACGTGATCAAAATGCCGCAATCAACATTCTAAACGAAGGATTACGTATTTTAGCAACACAATAAATACAAAAAGGCATCAAGTAGGGATGGAATAGCCCAAACTTAACGCCTGTGGATATCGTGTAAGACGTCCAACTCACATGTGAACCATGTAGGCTGGATGCAGTGGTAGTTGAAGCAGGAAGCTCCGACTTCTATAAGTCGGGGTAGTTCACTATTAACGAATTTGCTCTACGGAATGTCCAAGAACTCTTACAAGCTTGCATTTGCAATCACCAGTTAGGTCATCTATAATCATGTAATTATACCCATCATCTGTAAGTATGTAGGTAAAAGGGCTACCTTCGTGCATGATCAAACAGCCTTCAACATATTCACCATCAGTCATTCTTCTCGCTCTAAACCTTGGAGTTTTCTCTAACATAGATCTAATCACTTTCCTTTCTTTGTACTAAATATATTGTACACCATTTTGCCTTGCAAACAAACATTGAGTGAGAGTCTGGACTTCATAGCTCTTTTTTTCTTTCTTATATTCTCGCATAATAAATGCGTATCTTATTTGATGTTATGGAGAAAATTAACGTAAATAAGGTGAAAATCATGTATGAGCCAGTAAGGCTAAAAGGAGGAAAATTAAAATGTCAGCAACATTATCAATGATTCAAATTACAACATCTGCAAATGCATGTCCATTAGATGAAGAAGTGGTAGACAATTTTGTTCCATTTCATGACGCTGATGCGTTTTTAGACCAAGAGGATAGTATCGATTGTCTAATGGCAAATATTGCAAAATCAAAGGGAATTGTTGTAACAGGAGAAAATAGCTTCAAAGTGGTTGATAAAGAAGCATATTTTGCAGATAGTTACAACCGCTTTCTTAAAAAGCTAGAAG
>CALGLI010000106.1 GCA_937930265.1 uncultured Veillonella sp.
TTAGATATAAAATCAGTCAATAATGATGATGAAATATGAACCGAGTCAAATACTGTTACATCATCAATAGACTCAAATGGCACTTCAAATAACACCTCATGATTCCTACCAACAATAACATGTCCACCTTTTCGTTTAATAAATGAACCTGATTCTGTCACATATAAAGTCGTCATACAAATGCCTCCCTTATAATACATAACTATTGTTATAATGCACTCCGATTCCATATTATAAGACGTATATAATGCGGTGCATTGTTTACGCATAGAGCTGAGTATTCGAATCTTAGTTTTTTCCGAGTTCCGTCTCCATATTGGGGATTAATTTTTATCCAAAGTGATTGTACCTTGTTATCAACCAACGGTATTTGAGTAAGTTTCCGTCCCCGCATTGGGGATTATTTTTTATCGTAAACGGTAATTCTACTGTGTATAAGGTAAATGTATCCAATGAGTTTCCGTCCCCATATTGGGGATTAATTTTTTATCCTAAGCCTTATGTTCCTAACTACGTGGACCTTGTAAAAGGGTTTCCGTCCCCGTATTGGGGATTAATTTTTTATCCGACGTTTGTAAAAGAATTATCAACTGAAAAATTGAAAGCTTTCCGTCCCCGTATTGGGGATTAATTTTTTATCAAAGTCACCACAGGCAAATTAACATCCGACCTTGAAACCGCCTTTCCGTCCCCGTACTGGGGATTATTTTTTTCATTTTGATAAGTTATTATAATTAATTTCTACAAGGAGGAAACGTTTCCGTCCCCGTACTGAGGATTATTTTTTTATCTCTAAGAATTATGTTAGATAATAAAATTGCGCTATTGGCTTAAGTTTCCGTCCCCATACTGGGGATTATTTTTTTATCGACTATAGAAACTTTGGTATAAATAAATTCATGAGAGGATAATGTTTCCGTCCCCATACTGGGGATTATTTTTTTATCCCTACCCTCTATAGTTATGATACCTAGTGCGTTTAAACCACGATTATCGGCGGAGTCTTCACAAAGATAACCCTAACTTCAATCAGAATCGCAAAAACTGTTGTTCAAGCCTATCCTTATCATATCAGCGGAGATTTATATCTAACACAAGAATACCATATCTATTAGATAAATTGCAAATTTCAAGCAATAAAAAAGCCTCGCGTCAGATTTGCATATCTGTCCTTGCGGATGTGAGGAGTTTGACTCATCTACAGAATAATCTTATCCAAACAAATTGTCAAGAATTTCTCTTTATAAGCCCTTTTCTTTTTTATAAATCAATTCGTATCTATCATAATATGATATGGTTCACCATATTCCATATTTTGTGTGTTATCATTCCAAACTAATGGATATCCATATCCTTCTCTATGATCATCCCAGTTACGAAATTCTAACGCAAAATCTGCTTGATACATGCTTAAGTCTTGAGAAGGCTGAATTGAAGAATCTTGCTTTTTATATGGAGAATAATAATTAGCAGAATCTACCAGTTTTTCCCACATTTTTGTTTGTCGATTATATCGATAAATAAAAGTGCGACTTTTTGTATCATATTTATAGTCAAATCGGCTTGCTGTAATCACATATAAAGTAATATCACGATTAACATCATAATAGGATCTAATCCGAAAGGTATCTTCCCCTAACCTAGTTGGCAACTTTGTTTTCTTTCCTTTGGCTCGCAATTCAAGCTTACCATCATTTGGGTACATATACACTTCATCTACATCGGTATTAAACCATATCTTATAATCGTTATCATAGTTTTTAAAATCAATCGTCGCAGAATCCACATTGCTAAACTTTGCCTCAGAGGAAAATCCCCCTAGAAAAGCCACACTTAACCCTATGCATATTGTCGCTTTTATTAATTTATTCATATACATACGTCCTCTCTCAAGCCAAAACTATATGAGTTCATTATACTTAATCTTTCAATTAAAAACTAGTATGCATCCCATATTTTTATATCATGCCAATACACAATCTTTCATTCAAATACATCTTATATACTCTTTCTCCTCAATAATAACGCCTCACACATGAGATTCCCCAATTTTTCTTTATTTTCCGCTCCCCACTACAAATTCCCCATAAAATGCTATAATATACTCAACAACTATCAACATGTTAATCTATACAATAAAGGAGTTCTCCATGATTCGTATTGCTTTTGGTCAAATTCAGGTCCACCCTGGTGAACCTGCTACAAATTTTCAATCTATTATGCATGCTATCGACTACGCCAAGGCTGTGAGCACGGACATCCTGATCTTCCCCGAATTGTGTCTCAGCGGGTACATGGTGGGCGACTTGTGGGACCAAGTACCTTTTATAAAGGATTGTCTCCACTATAGTGAGGAAATTGTGAAAGCCACGGCTAACACGAACCTCACGATTATATTTGGAAATGTAGGTATTGATGAAAGCCTCCGCAACTTAGACGGCAGTCTTCGCAAGTACAATGCTCTCTATGTAGCATCCAAAGGACAACTGGTATCCAATCCATCCCAGCCATATCCATTTACCATAAAAACATTGTTGCCATGTTACCGCTACTTTAATGAGCCACGATACTTTACTAGCGCCAATGTAGTGGCGAAAGAGCGTAATCTATCCTTGTCGGATATCAATCAACCCCTCACAATTTCCACGCGTCACGGAGCTTTCACCATTGCTCCTGTTATCTGTGAAGATAGCTGGGATACGCACTATCCAGATTGTCCGACCAGTCTTATGATGGAATCTGCAAAAGCGAAAGGTCAGCCTATTGATTTAATCGTGAATTGTTCCTCTTCACCTTACACAATTCATAAGCAAGAACACCGTCACGCTCTTTTTAGCGCACACGCCAAACGATACCATACCCCTATCGCCTATACGAACCACGTGGGGATTCAAAACAACGGCAAAAATATCTGTATCTATGACGGTTGCTCTACTTTGTATGATGTGAACGGTTCTGTGGTAGAAGAAGTACCTGCTTTTGAAAACACTGTACGCCCCACCTTGTTGAAAGATACGTTGTGGCAATCACTTTCACCTGCTAATACTGATGCTACAAACAGTTCCAAAGATAGTAATGTATACCATCAATTACTAGAAACTGATTCATGTAATAAAAACGATGTATATAACACTTATAATACTCCGAAATCACAGGATTTAAGTAATATTTGCAATATATATGATACACAAGAATCTCAGTACGCAAATGGTCGATGTAACACATATCCTGCACATGAATCACCTGATTTAAATAATACATATAGTATATATGGTATCCATAGTACAATGCCTACCTACATCCCTACCCTATTCAAAGCCCTTCAATACGGTATTCGTCATTTTTTAGCACAAACGGGTATCAAGAAGATTGGCATCGGTGCATCCGGCGGTATCTACTCTGCTCTCAATGCTGCTTTATACAGTACAGTAGTTGCTCCTGAAAATATATACCTTGTCAATATGCCAAGCCGTTACAACTCGGACATGACGAAAGACTTAGCATACCAACTAGCCAGTAACATCGGCTGTCATTACGGCGTATTTCCTATTGAGGAAAGTGTCAGTGCCACCATCGAGCAACTTGAAAACACTAGCTTTACAAAGTATAACACCTACGTTATTCCAGAATTACATGACCATGGTAATGTGCATGCAACTACTATGCAAAATATAAAAGAAAACACTTTAGAGGAATCTGTGAATACAACCATTGCACAACTAGAAAGTCAACCTTTTATAAAATTCCCTCTAAAGACCTCTAGTCATGTACATAAGCATACACGAGCAGATGATGCTGCTATCTCAAATTCTACTACAGATGCTATATGCGAAACACAACAAACTACTACACCTCTTAACGAGCAAACTCATATGAATATTGACTTAGATACTACATCATTCTTGCAACTATCCACCCTCGCCAAGGAAAACATCCAAGCTCGTGATCGTTCGTCTCGCATTTTAGCAGGTATAGCCTCTGCTGTGAATGGGGCTTTCACATGTAATGGCAATAAAACGGAGTTCACCGTTGGCTATGCTACGATGTATGGTGATTTAGCAGGTTTCCTAGCCGTAACGGGAGATGTATGGAAAACGGATATGTATGCACTAGCGCGGTACATGAATGAGCATATTTTTAAACGGCAGGTCATTCCTCAAGGGTCCATCGATGTGGTGCCAAGTGCTGAGTTATCTAAAGTACAGGATGTAACGCAAGGTCTAGGCGATCCCTTACAGTACGAATATCACGACTGTTTATTCCGTGCCTTTGTGGAAGGCACGCCTCATACACTGCCTCATCAGCGTTTGACACCTGATGATATCTTGCGGGCCTACGAGAACGATACATTGGAACACCTATTAGGATTGCCAAACCCTATGTCTCACTATTTTACATCTACAGAACAGTTTATTGGCGACCTCGAACGATGGTGGAAATCGTTCAACGGCCTCGCTGTGGCAAAACGCATCCAATCTCCGCCGCTGTTCCTCATCAGCGAACGTGCCTTTGGGACTGACCTTAGTGAAAGTCAATTAAAGCCATACTTCTCACGTGAGGCTTATAAATCTCAATTATTAGAAAAACAATAATGTATACATGTAAAAGAGCTATCTGTCCGATGATATTCCTCATCGGTAGATAGCTCTTTTGTCTATGAAGATAAGAATTTTAAATACTGCTAGATGATATACATAAGAACTGCTTTATTCCGCAATTCTAAGTGATACACCTATTCTTAACCATCAATAGATATGCAATTAGTTACGGTTCAACAACTGTGCTGTGATTTGTTGCAATGCTTGAATTTGTTCATTTTGCACTTTCACTTGCTCAACCAATGCTTGCACTTGACCTTTCAAGGTACCGTTTTCTTGTACCAATGCTTTGATTTCAGTTTTCATCACTGGCACCATAGAAATTGGCCCGTAATGTGTATGTTTCAACTCTTTTTGTTCTTTTTCTGAAAGTGTATCCACATTGACATTGAATGTATCTGTGTCTTGGTTATACAAAGTAGATTGGTATGCATCAGATTTGGAGCGAGACCCCATTTTAAGACTCATGCCCACATTGTACATTTTTTCAGAGTTTCCTAATGCCATACCGCCATGAAGTAAGATATCTTCATTTGGATAATATCCAACGCCTAGTGCTGCGCCTGTGGAACCTTTAAAATGACCTACACCGGCCATGACTTGGAATTTATCATCTGCATCAAAGGATAGTGGTTTTAGAGCAGATAACGCTGCGTTTAAAGCACCAGATGTGTTTACTCTGCGACCTAGCTGATCCAACTTAGTTTCTACAGAGTCCATACGTTTGTGAACTTCTTTAACTAACGCTTCGTCTACACCGCCTTTACCACCTTGTGGACCTTGTGGACCTTGTGGACCTTGTGGGCCTGCCGGACCGGCTGGACCTTGCTCACCTTTTTCGCCTTTTTCTCCTTTTTCTCCTTTTTCACCTTGTGGTCCTGCTGGTCCCGTTGCCCCTGGAGCTCCATCTTTTCCATCTGCTCCTTTAGGTCCTACTGGTCCTACTGGTCCTCGAGCTCCATCCTGCCCAT
>CALGLI010000107.1 GCA_937930265.1 uncultured Veillonella sp.
CTGCATCTTCCACATTCGCTAATTCCATTGCTTTATTAATTTTTTTTGTAAAACCTGTTAATACCTTACCAGGACCTACTTCTACAAATCTTGTAGCACCAAAATCTACCATGGTAGCTACACAATCTTCCCAAAGTACTGGGGCTGCAGCTTGTGTTACTAAGGCTGCTTTAATAGTTGCTCCGTCTGTTAGAATTTCCCCTGTAATATTTGCTACCACTGGAATTTGTGCATCTTTCACTTCGATGTTATCTAGTTCTTCTTGCAAGCGTTTCGCTGCTGGTTCCATCAAGCGGCTGTGGAAAGGCGCACTAACTGGCAACATAACGGCACGTTTAGCACCTGCTTCTTTCATTTTTTCCGCTGCTACTTCTACGGCTTTTGTAGCACCAGCAATTACGATTTGTCCAGGGCAGTTAAAGTTAACGGCTTGTACAGAACCTACTGTGTCATTCACTTCTCCGCAGATGCGAACTACTTCTTCACGTGGTAATGCTAGGATCGCCGCCATAGCGCCTTCGCCCAATGGCACCGCTTCTTGCATATATTCGCCACGTTTATGTACTACATAGACAGCATCTTTAAAATCAAGAACTCCAGCTGCTACGAGAGCACTGTATTCACCAAGACTATGACCACCTACGATATCAGGTGTAAAGCCTTTTTCTTTTAAAATTTCATAGCATGCCACACTAGCTGTTAAAATCGCAGGTTGTGTGTTTGCTGTTTTTACTAATTCCGTATCTGGACCTTCAAAACATAATTGTGAAATGGAATATCCCAATGCTTCATCTGCTTGTGCAAAACGCTCTCTTACGATAGGATACGCTTCGTACAAATCTTTCAACATACCTACTTTTTGAGACCCTTGACCAGGGAATACAAATGCTGTTTTCATAAGGTTTCCTCCTGCTTATCGGATAACAGATTTTAAGTTCAACATTACTTCTTCTGCTTCACGCACAATATCTTGAATGATTGTTGCGCAAGGTTTAATGTCAGTTAACATACCTGCAATTTGTCCAATCATAACGGAACCGTTTTTAGTTTCCCCTTCAATAGCAGCTTTTCTAAGTGTACCAGCACCTAGATTTTCAAGAGCTTCTTTTGGTGCTCCGCTGAACTCAAGGGATTGATATTTACGAGCCAATAAATTCTCAATAATACGAACTGGATGACCTGTAGTCAAGCCTGTCATGACTGTAGAACGATCTTTTGCTTTTAATACAGCTTCTTTATAGTTTTCATGGGCAATACATTCTTCAGATACTACGAAACGAGAACCCATTTGAACTGCACTAGCGCCCAATGCTAAGGCTGCTGCCATACCTCGACCATCAGCAATACCACCAGCTGCAATCACAGGCACGTCCACTGCATCTACGATTTGAGGAATTAAACACATAGTAGTAATATCCCCTACATGACCACCAGACTCTGTACCTTCTGCAATGACTGCATCAATGCCGCCGCGAAGTAAACGTTTAGCTAATAGTACTGATGCTACTACTGGAATTACTTTAGTACCGATTTCTTTGAAAGCTGGTACCCATGTAGATGGATTACCTGCTCCCGTTGTGATCACTGGTACGCGTTCTTCTAAAGCAACTTCCATAACTTCATTCACAAATGGAGACATTAACATGATGTTACAACCATATGGTTTACTAGTACGCTCTTTCAATTTATGAATTTCTGCACGGAATACATCTGGAGGCATATGACCTGCACCAATAATTCCCAAACCGCCTGCTTCAGATACAGCAGCTGCCAATTCAGCTGTACCTAACCAAGCCATACCGCCTTGAAGAACGGGATACTCTATCCCTAATAAATCACAAATATCAGTCTTAATCATCTTTTCCTCCTTAGCACCATTTCATTACTAGACTTGCCCAAGTTAATCCTGCACCAAATCCAGCAACAGCAAGATTATCACCTTTTTGTAATTTTCCTGCACGTACTGCTTCATCTAAAGCTATGGCAATGGATGCTGCTGATGTGTTTCCATACTTAGGTAAATTAATAAATACTTTATCTTCTGTCAGATGCAAGCGATCTGCGGCAGATTTGATAATACGAGTATTCGCTTGATGGGGAATAAAGAAATCTAATTCTTCCAGTTCCATATTTGCCATTTCTAGAGCTTTCAATACAGTTCTGCCCATTGTTTTTACAGCAAATTTATATACTTCTTGTCCATTCATATGAATGAAAGTAAGCCCCTCTTCACGACGTTCAGTAGTCGGTGGCAATGCGGTACCTCCAGATGGAATACACAGATGCATTCCTCCACTTCCGTCAGCACCCATATCCATACCGAGCATACCATACCCTTCTTCTACAGAAGAGACGATGCACGCCCCTGCGCCATCACCAAATAGTACACAAGTATTGCGGTCTTCCCAGTTTACAACGCGAGATAATACCTCAACACCTATCACAAGGACATTCTTAAATAATCCGGCATTGATATACGTGCTAGCTGTAATCATGGAATATACATATCCAGAGCAAGCCGCCGACAAATCAAAGGCTGCCGCTTTTTTGGCACCTAGGTTAGCTTGCACTAAACACGCTGTAGAAGGAATTGCCATGTCACCTGTTAAGGTTGCCACGATGATACAATCCAAATCTTCTGCTGTTAAGTTAGCTGCTTCTAAGGCTTTTTTTGCCGCTTCTGTGGCCATATCCGATGCATTCATACCTTCTGGCGCAATTCGACGCTCTTTAATGCCTGTTCGCTCTTGAATCCAAGCATCACTGGTATCTACCATCTTTTCTAAATCTGCATTTGTAAGAACTTTTTCTGGCACATAGCTACCGGTACCAATAATTCCGACTGGCTTATTCAGCATTGTCATATGTTAGGGTCCCTTCTTCTTCAATACTTGAGGAAATATGTTCAATCAATTTCCGCTCCACTAAATCTCCAGCAATTTTAATGGCTGTCATTATTTCTTTTGCCTTAGAGCTACCATGGCAAATAATAAATACACCATTTACCCCTAATAGAGGAGCTCCACCATTTTCTGTGTGATCTAGTCGTTTTTTTATTTTCTTAAACACAGGAACAATTAGTAAAGCTCCTAGTTTAGAGATAATACTACTTTGTTTAATGCCTTCTTTTAGAATATCTTGTACTACAGACACAAGCCCTTCTGCAAATTTGAGCACCACATTGCCTACAAATCCATCACATACTACTACGTCTACAGTTCCTTTTGGAATATCACGACCTTCCACATTCCCTTTAAAAGGAATTGTTTTTAGTTTTTGTAGCAACGGATAGGTTTCTAACACAACATCATTTCCTTTTGTGGATTCTTCACCAATGTTTAACAAGCCCACTGTTGGATTAGGTTTACCAAGTAATAACTGTGCATAGTTATATCCCATGATAGCCCCTTGCACCAAATGTTTTGGTTTACTATTCGCATTAGCACCAGAATCTAGCATAATCGTTACACCATTCGCTGTTGGTAATGGTGTAGCAATACAAGGCCGTTCAATTCCTTTAATTCTTCCTAATCCTAATAAAGCTGATGCCACAGCCGCCCCAGTACTACCAGGTGCAATCACCGCATCACAAACCTTTTCACGAACTAACCGTGTCGCCACTGCAATGGACGCATCTTTTTTCTTTCGCAAAGCAATACTGGGATGCTCATGCATTTCTATGACTTCACTAGCATGATGAATGGAAATTCTTGGATTATCCAATTCACCTTCTGCTTCTAAAATTTCTTTTATTTTGTTTTCATCACCGACAAGCACGATATCCATAGTATCGTATTCGTGCACAGCGGCAATAGAGCCTAAGACTATTTCGAGAGGGGCAAAATCGCCACCCATAGCATCTACTGCAATCTTCATAGTTCACCTTTATTCTACCACAGATTCCATAATGAATTTAGCGCGAAACACTTCTTTTATGTTATCTTTGATTGTTACTTTTATAAAGAATTTTTCTCCTCGTTGTCGCACTAACTCTGCTTTTGCCGCCAAGTTAACATCACTCTTAACAAGACTTTTATATTTAATGTTCCCCACTCCAGCAATCACCGTAGGTACTCCTACAATAGCTCTCGCCAAGGAGTTCGCTTGGGCATATAAATATTGTGCCTCTACATAACCAGAGCGATCCAACATGTCTTGTGTAGTGCGTAGAACACTGATGCCGTATTGTCCTACTGCTAAATCAATGACATCTCCTACCACATCTGCCCGATCTATATGATGTCGGTCATCAGAATGCTCCTGTGCCATTGCCTTAATCCGTTCACGTAATTCAGGAATGCCTAGAGCCAAACGATCCAATCGAATGGTAGGAACACTAACACCAAAATATGTGGCCAATTCCTCATCTGTCGTGAAGGGACTTATATTCAGTTTTTCGCGCAATAACTGTTGTCGTTCTTCCTTCTTTATACGACTCATATAACCACCTTTTATGACCAAGTAATAATACTTCCATACAATTATACTCTAAAATGATAATAGCACGCAAGCT
>CALGLI010000108.1 GCA_937930265.1 uncultured Veillonella sp.
AACTAAAACAAAAAGTTAACTTTAAATGGACGGATAACTTGTCAATTTCCTTATAATAAAAATGACCACACCAGAGTGATTCAATACTCTAGGGTGGTCATTTTATTTTATTAGAGTTCCGATTAAAGGTATCGTTTATAATTGCACTTTCACACCATAGATAATATTAACTAACTCAGCCATAGCTTCTGGTGTTTCTAGTCCAGGATTCAATAAGAACCATTGGGATGGTAAGAAGATGACTTTATCATTTTTCACAGCTTGTAACTGATTCCAAGCTGGGTTACTAGTCATTTCTTTGGCAAAGGTTGCATTGATTTCATCTTTTTTGCCCATGGTAACGACAAGAATGATATCTGGATTATCTACCGTTAATGTTTCTAAGGAATAAGGCACTGTTTTAGAAGTCACATTATCTTTCAAGTGTTGATCGACTACGTTGGTGATACCTAATTCACGAATCATAGACGCCGTGATTGCTAGTGGAGTTTCTGCTGTCACAGATTTACCTGTAGCGCGTAATACGGCGACTTTGACAGCTTTATCTTTTGGAACTGAGGCTTTCACTGTATCGATTTTTTTATTGTAATCTTCGATGACAGACTTGGCCTTATCTTCTGTATGGAAAATATTGCCCAATAATGTTAATAGTGGAATATTATCATTGATACCATCGTAGTTAATCAAAATAGATGGAATGTTATTGCTATCTAGTTGCCCTTTGAATTTTTCATGTTGGCTAGGTAAGCCTAATACTAAATCGGGATGTAGACCAACCAGCTGTTCCATATTGGGACTCGCTGTATGGCCTACGCTTGGTAATGATTCAATTTCACTAGGTAATTTTTCGTTACTTTCAACACGAGCGATGGCTTTGCCACCTACAGCATAGATCATTTTGGAAATAGAATTAGATAGGGCTACTACCTTGGATGGGTTAGTAGGGATTGTGTAGGACTGATCTTGATAGGATACAGTGCGAGTTGTTTCTGTTGAAGTAGTGGTTGTTTTGCCACAGCCTCCAAAAAGAAGGGCAGTGGATACAAGGACAGCACTACAAATTTTCATATATGTGTTCATGGTTTTTCTTTCAAATAAGGGGATACGAAACGTATCCCCTATTGTTGTTAAATACTATAATATTGTAAACACAATGCGATTATTTTACTAATGCATCATATGCTTCGGAAGCACGGTCTGCAAAGATATCACGGATTTTTTGGTTTTCGCCAGCACCATGGATATATGTATCTACAGTGAATCCTTCTTTCATAAGGATGCTTTTGTGTGAATCAGGTTCGTCACCAGCCATATCATTGTTTGCATGGTCACCAGCCACCATCATTAATGGCATTAATGTCACATGTTTGATACCTTTTTCTTTTAATTGAGGAATCACTGTTTCAAGGTTTGGCCATCCTTCTACTGTGTAAAGGTAAGTATTTTGGAATCCCATGGAATCGATACGATCTTGGATGACTGCATAGTAAGCATTAGATGGATCTGGAGTACCATGAGCCATGATGAGTACAGCAGAATCTTTGGATTGAATCATTGGGAATTGGGAAGAGAATGCTTTTAACGCTTGCTCAATATCATCACGTTGTTCTTCTTGACCCATCCAGTACATTAAAGGTAAACCTAATGTCATTTTTTTGAAATCTTGTTTATGATGGTTGAATACAGCGCCAGCATAGTTATATTCCATACCTGGAATCATGTTTAACGTTGTCAATGCAACACGAGTATAGCCTTCAGCTTTTAATTGGTCTAATGCTTCTTCTGGAGTAGGGTATGTAATACCTTCATGGGCTTTAATACGATCAATGATGATATGGGATGTGAAAGCAGTTACTACTTTTACATTTGGATGTTGTGCTTTGATTTCATTAATTGTGGCATCAATTGTTTTAGCACGAGTGTCTTTGAAAGTAGTGCCGAAAGACATAACTACGATAGCATCTTTATCCATAGCATCTTTCATCATAGGATTTTCATAAGTACGAACACCAATGGAAGCTGCCTCTTGTAATGCTGGAGTAGCATCTTTTACTTCAGAGTTTAACATGTACGCCGCATCAGCAGATTGAGATACGCCGAAAGCTGCAGTTACTGCTAATGCCGCAATCATAGCGCTTTTTGAAAAGAATTTCATAATAACTCTCCTTACCTTAAAATAGAATATACCCAAAAGCATGAATGTTTATTGCCCTATTCATACTTATTTATAATTATATTCCTAGCAGATAAGTGTCAATGAATT
>CALGLI010000109.1 GCA_937930265.1 uncultured Veillonella sp.
CCGTAAATTGGCTAAAGATAATCTCGTAGTTATCGTTCCTTGGAAAGGCGTTACTGTAAAAGCTGACACGCCAGAAGAAATCGTAGCGCTTTACCAAGTTCGTGAAGTAATGGAAGGACTTGGTGCTAGATTATGTGCTCGTCATGCTACACCTGAGCAAGTACAAGAGCTAAGAACCCTTTGTAAAGAAATGCATGAAATTGAAGATGCCACAGAACGTGTTGATGTGAATAGCCGATTCCATACAATGATTGCTCATTACTCTGGCAATGAACGTATTGTAGATTATTTAGCCGGCTTCCGTGAACGCGTTAATCGTGACATGTACATCAGTTCTTTCAATGCTGTACGTACACATGACTGTGATGATGAACATGACCAAATCGTAGACGCTATTGAACGCCACGACGAAGTAGCAGCAGAAACGGCTATGCGTCAGCATATTAACAATGCATTTATCTTCAAAAAAGCAAATGCGGAAGTACAGCATAAAAAACTTAATGAAGTATAATGTTTGCTGATGCTGATGCTGATGCTGATGCTGATGCAATGGGCATAATGACATATGAGAGGCTCCGCCAATGGTGGAGCTTTTTTGATTATTATTTTGAATATCTAATCCAAATTTAATATAGATTATCTTAATATAAGGTAGTTGTCATTTGTTGTACTTAATTAACAGCTATATTAGATCATTAGATTAGTTTGCTTTTGTTTGGTTTCGAGACGTTCTCTTGGTGTGGTTCAGAAACTCTAGCCGTTTATAGTGTGATGTTAGGTGCGCATTACAGTTTTTATAATCTATAACACGCAGTCTTACGAGCTGACCTACGTTGATTTGAAAGGCTTGAGCGATTTTAAAAAGAATTTCTAAAGACATGCCCGAGATGCCTGTACCACATTCTAATTTACTTAAATAACTACGACTGATACCAATGTGACGAGCTAACTCTTGTTGAGACATATTTAGGGACACACGAATAATGGCGATTTTATGACCTAAACAAACATATTGATGTTGTAAAAACGGGTCTTCGTACGTGTTGATCCGCAGTTCGGTGAGCGGTGTAGCCGAGGGGTTCATAGGGACTCCTTCCTTTTCCCTACTCTCTAAATATAGTATACTGAGATTGTTAGCGTCTGACTAATATAGAAAAGTAGATAATTATCGGCTATTACAGATAATTACACGAATTGTGAAAGTAGTATTACATGTATGCTATAGTAATGTGATCATAACATCTAGTATGTTATCGTAAGTAAAGGAGGCACTATGGAAAAATACATAGCCGTTGCCATCGGTGTCGCCACTGGGGCCTTATGCCGTATGGCTCTCGGTGAATGGGTTATGACAAAGGTCAGCTCTTTTCCGTATGGTACGGTAGTAGTAAACCTCGTTGGTTGCCTCATTATCGGTTTAGTCTTAGGCCTTTATATGCAAAAGCCAGATCTACCTCAGTGGGCGAGATTTTTCCTCGTTGTAGGTGGGCTAGGTGCATTTACCACCTTCTCAACCTTTGCCTTTGAAATGCTACAGCTTATGATGGCTGAATCCTATGTACAAGCATTATGGTACGGTGTAGTACAAGTCGTAGGGGGCTTAATCCTCTGTTGGGTTGGTATGCTAGTAGTGCGTCTACTCTGTAGTATTTAAACATATTAACATTGAATAATAGTATTAAATACATTTTGATGTTATATCATAGTGTATTTTATTATTAATGACTTGGGAGATATTATGAAATCTATTAGAACACAAGATGCCGTAGGGCACACATTATTACACGATATTGTAAGAATCGTCATCGGTGAGGTGAAAGACACGCCCTTCCGCCGTGGCCATGTTATCACAGAAGAGGATATTCCAAAGTTATTAGACCTTGGTAAGGAGCATATCTTTGTGATGGAACCAGAAGATGAAGGTTTCTTGCACGAAGAGGATGTAGCTCGTGCTTTGTACCATATGGCAGGCGGCGAAAACATGCAC
>CALGLI010000110.1 GCA_937930265.1 uncultured Veillonella sp.
AACTTCGGTCATCAATTGGCCTTGACTTGTGGATTAGATTATGCCCAAGGTGATGCGGTAATCACTATGGATGGAGATATGCAACATCCACCAGAGTTGATTCCAGAACTCGTCAAACATTGGGAAGCAGGTGCAGATGTAGTCCGTACCATTCGTGATTCCACAGAAGATGCGAGTTGGGCAAAAGCTTTCACATCGAAATATTACTATAAAGTGCTTAACAAATTGGCTAATGTCCCTATCGTGGAAGGTGGTTCCGATTTCCGTTTGATGAATCGGAAATCCTTGGAAACATTGAAAAACTTTCGGGAACATGGCAGATTTTTGCGGGGCATTGTGGGCGACTTGGGGTTTGTGCAACATGAATTTCACTTTGTAGCACCACCACGGTTTGCCGGTACTTCCAAATTTAGCGTAAAGAAAATGATGCGCTTTGCTTTAGATGGCATTACAGCATTTTCTAGGGTGCCTTTGCGGCTTGCCTTATATATCGGTCTGTTATGCGGACTGCTCAGCCTAATTATGATCGGACACATATTATTCGTTCACTTCTTCTCTGACAATGTTATCAGCGGTTGGTCTACGTTAGGGGTAGCTATCTTCTTCCTAGGTGGCGTGCAACTGGTAGGCATTGGTATCATCGGAGAATATGTGGGACGAATTTTTGAAGAGGTCAAACAACGACCGTTATATTGGGTGAAAGACACCATAAACTGTCACATAGAAGACAAATAATCGTATATAAGAGAGGAGTCCTATGACGAGTAAAAAGAAGCAATACCTGGCGGTCGCTCTATTAGTAGGCTTTTTAGGTACTAGTGTACAAGGAGCTTACCAATATGGTGATACAGGCAATGAAATTCTTGGTATTCAAAAGAAACTCATCGCTGCTGGTTATCAAGCTAGAGAGACTAGCGAATATGACGCAAACACAAAATGGGCTGTTAGATTATTCCAAAAAGATCATGGTTTAACAGTGGACGGTATACTAGGGGCAGAGACCTATAAAAAATTGATGGGCAAACAACTGCCAACAAAAACACATACGGTATCTAAGAAGAAAGAAATTTCTGAAAAAGATGCTTTCTTACTGTCCCATATTGATCCGAATAGACAAATAGAATCAACAGCAATTACTACTAAGTTGAAACAAAAAAAAGGTAAAGGAACTGCACCGAAAGGGCTGACTTTCAAAAAGAAAGGCAAAACATACAAAGGATTAGACATTGAACATCAACCACTGTCTGGCAATGTAAAAGAGATTTTGACCTATGCTAATACGTTTACGGGGGTACCTTATAAATTTGGTGGCACTACGCCAGCAGGATTCGACTGCTCTGGATACATTCGCCATGTATTCAAAAAAATAGGCTATAATATGCCACGCCAAGCGGACGAACAGTTCATGGTAGGCAAAAAAGTAGAGAAAAGTAATCTACAACCAGGTGATTTAGTGTTCTTTGAAACCTATGAACCAGGGATTTCCCATTCTGGTATTTATATCGGAGATGGACAATTCATTAGTGCCACATCGAGTAGCGGTGTAGCCGTAGCAGATATTGATGATAGCTATTGGGGACCACGTTATAGAGGGGCAAAACGCGTATTATAACAAACAAGCTGTAATGCTATTGTCATTACAGCTTTTGCCATATCTGCGATAGGTTGGAACATAAAGGAGTTAACTATGACGCACGCAGGCATTCACATACAAGATGTACAATTTTCCTATGGATCACAGGCAGTGATTCATAATATGACCATCACCATACCGAAAGGGGAGTTCGTCCTAGTGGTAGGACCTAATGGGTCAGGTAAGACCACATGGCTTCGTATGGTAGCAGGATTACTGGAACCGACCTCTGGACATCTTTGCTTAGATGGCATAAGTCCAAAGGAAGCACAGATGAAAGGATTGATTCATCTAGTACCACAAATTTATAATAAAAATGCAGCCCAATTTCCTGCCACCGTAGAAGAAGTGGTGGGGCTGGCTTTATTTCATGTGCCGAAGGAAGATAGAAAAGGACGCATCTTGGATGCGTTGGAATTGGTGGGTATGCAAGATTTTTTGAAACGCCGTATCGGCGAGCTCAGTGGCGGCCAACAACAACGGGTCATGTTAGCACAGGCCTTAGCACGGAAACCGAACTATATTTTATTGGATGAACCGACCAGTGGCATCGATTACGATACGAGTAAAAAAATTTATGAAGTGTTGCGATCTCTAAAAAAAGAAAATATCACTGTCATCATGGTTACCCATGATGTAACAGAAGCTATGGAAGTGGCAGATACAATTTTATGTGTGGATGGACATGCTTGTTACTATGGACCTTGCAAAGGCTTTATGGAAAGTCATCAAGGCTCTCGGTTGGCATGGCATATAGGAGGTTAAGATGGATATTTTATCCTATACATTTATGCAGCGTGCCTTTTTAGCAGGCCTCATTGTGGCGCTTATGTGCCCCTTAATCGGTATGTTCATCGTCATCAAACGACAATCCATGCTGGGTGACGGCTTAGGGCATATTGCCTTCGCTGGCGTGACGGGGGCATCCTTACTGAAAGTATACCCTCCATTAGGTGCGGTGGTCTTGACCGTACTGTCTGCTATGGGTATCGAACTGGTCCGAAGATACCAAAAACAATATGCCGATATGATTATGGCATTATTCTTTTATGCAGGCTTAGCCCTAGCTATCGTATTTTCCACGCTAGTAAAAATGCCGAGCACAGGGCTATTGAACTTTTTATTCGGCAGTATCTTGACGGTGACTATGACAGATATTTATGGTATCGGTGTTGTGGCAATCGTGGTAGGCATCATCATGAAATTTGTGTATCACTCCTTAATGCTTACCTCCTTTGACGAGGAAATCGCTCGCACCGTAGGCATTAATGTGAACCGTGTGAATATGATCTTTGCTATCTTAACAGCCCTTGTGGTTGTTATGGGGATGACCGTAGTAGGCATCCTATTGATTAGTGCCCTTATGATTGTACCAGTGGCATCCGCCCATTTATGGAAACGGGGCTTCAAAGAAACATGGGGCATCGCTACCGTCTATTCAGTGTTATCCGTTGTGGGTGGACTGTGTAGTGCTTTTTGGCTAGACTTTGCACCAGGGGGGACCATCGTGTTGACAGCCATAGGGCTCTATGTGGTGACGTTTTTGGTGAATCTGGTGAAGTGTAGATAGCTATAATATATAAAATTAGTATTGAAAGTATCGTAATCATATATCAGTCAATGACCTCATTATATATTCCAGTCAGTGAGTGGTAATCCACAAAGTCTTCGAACCCCTTTTAAGTTTTAGGTATAAGAAAAACTATTTACCGAATAATAAGGTAAAATAGCTTATTTTTGTTATTTTTACTTTGAGAATCAAAAAATTTTTCTGATGTAGTTTGATTTGGTGCACTTTAATTATGATATAATCATAACTGTAAAAGGGGAGATTTTTATGGAATTTACTCTTGAATCTTTTGCTAATGATTCCTTTAAAGTATTAAGATCTTTGAAGGGGCATCAAGTTGAAGTAAAAGATCGCTGACGTTACTCTATCTCAGTAGGAGATAGCCGATATGAATCACATGTCTAAATTAAAAGCCAATCGCCTCATGCGAGAGTTACGAGAAGGAAATTTTGTGGTCGCTTACTAAAATAAATGTGGAGAATATAAAATTACTGAGCAAGGTTATAAAGTTCTACGACTTATGCTTAAAAGTAACATTTGATAAGGAGAAAACTATGTTATACTCATTAGCACAGCACAGGTACTACTGCCTTTTTTCAGTGTATTCAAAAGTACTAAAAATGGAGGTGTTTTTGAATGCCTAAACATAAAACAGAAGATGAAGTCAGAGATTTAGCAAAAGAAATTCTAGGATTAAAAAAAGCACTAAAAATGTGGTTATGGGAACAGGTCAGCTAACGACTTTTAACAAATTAGATGAGAAAATTGGAAATCCTAATATTTGGAAAGGAGTCGCCGATAAACCAGATGGATGGTATCTTCCTAAGGATAGAACACAGCCAGCTTTGGTGTTAGAAGTTAAAAATTCAAGTGAGAAACTAACAAAAAAACACAAAGATGAAGTCAAGAAAAACATGAAAATAATTATGGAAGGCTACAAAGATGTCGTCG
>CALGLI010000111.1 GCA_937930265.1 uncultured Veillonella sp.
TTCTTTATATTCAGTAACTGCTTTCTTATCAGCTTGTAATTTTGAAATATGACCTTTATTAGTGAGCACTTCGTATTCGTTGAAAGATAGGAATTTATCTACGCTTTCAGCGAAGGCTTTCATGGTGAAAGTATGTTTTCGTTCGATGATGCCTTCGATATAGTCGAAAAAGGAGGATACAGTTCGCTCTAGTTTGCGTATTTCATCAGCGGTTAAATAATTTTTGGCGATGGTTACATCAGATTTATGAATACGCCCATGAGGAGAGCTTTTCCAAGTTTGTAATCCCATGTGTGGTTTATCTCTATCGGCAGTATCATAAATAATTTCCGCAGCAGTTTTGCCTGTAATGGCATAATGGAATTTGTTTTGCACCATAGCGTAAAATTGACGACTGAAAGGATCCTGTACATCGTAGTCAATGGAACACTCTGCAAATATATCTGTAATTTGTTGATAGATTTGACGTTCGCTAGCTCGAATAGATTGGACTTTACGTAAGAGTTCTTTAAAATAGTTTTGACCGAATGGCGTCCCGTTCTTTAACATATCATCGTTGAGGGCAAACCCTTTTACAATATATTCACGTAATACCTTGGTAGCCCATATACGAAATTGTGTAGCCTCTTTGGAGTTTACACGGTAGCCAACAGCGATAATGGCATCGAGATTGTAGAAAGTAATGGTGCGAGTTACTTTTCTGGTACCTTCTAATCGAACTATTGGAAATTTTCCAATAGTTGACTCTTCTGATAATTCCTCAGAATCAAAGGTTTCTTTTAAATGGTAATTAATGGTGGATACATCTACGCGAAACAAAGTCGCCATATCTTTTTGTGTCATCCAAAATGTTTCGTCTTTAAATAAAACGTTAGTTGAAATATTTTCTTGTTCTGATTGGTAGATAATCACATCACCATGTAAAGCAGAATCGATAGGAATCATAGTAGGCCTCCTTAGTGTCAGGTGCTATTCTTTCTTTTACTTATATTACATCATCATAAGAGAGGTAAAGTCAAGGAGAAATAGGACAACATCTATAACAATTGTAGAGCATATTCAGAGATATTTGGGTTTAATTGGATATCAGAACTAAAAAAGAAATTTATTCAATAATTACCCAAAATTATCTTTGCCTATACAAACATTTTAGTTGAAAGTCTATCAAACTTGTGGGATAATGGAATCAATAAAAAATCGCTGTTGGTCTACTGGCACGACGATAACATATTGTTATAAAGATGCGGTTCGAATCCGCATACAGCGCTTTTTAGTACTCTAAAGCAATAGGGTGCTTTTATATTATAATTTAATAAGGAGATACGATGGAACGCATTTTTAAACTACAAAATTTGAATTGTGCCAATTGTGCTAGCGTGATTGAAGCAAAATTAAATCAACTAGAATCTGTGTCAGCAGCAACTTTCACGCTTGGCACCCAGCAATTGCGCATTACCTCTAGTATAGAAGATACAGATATGTTACGAGATCAAATCCAAGCGGTGTGCGATGCTACGGAAGATGGTGTAGTAGTGGTACCATATGTGCGTGCACCTAAAAAAGCACAACAAGTAGAGGATGACCATGAGCATAATTCTAGTTTAGCGGGTATTATTATAGGCGCTATCGTGATAGTGGTAGCAGAGTTTACAAATTGGGTGCCAGAGCAATACATGAATCCATTATTAATTGTAACCTTTGTTGTACTAGGTTGGCGCATTGTATGGGCAGCGATTAAAAATTTCATGAAAGGTAAATTATTCGATGAAAACTTCTTGATGTCTGTTGCTACTATTGGTGCGTTAATCATCGGTGAATATGTAGAGGCTGTTTGGGTTATGTTGTTCTTCCAAATGGGTATTTATTTTGAAGAACGTGCTACAGAACGCAGTCGTAATGCGGTTATGGATGCAGTGGATCTTCGTCCAGAAGAAGTGCGTTTAATCGGTTGCGATGGTAATGTTCATGTGGTGAACCCAGAAGATGTACAAGTAGGATCTCATATCGAAATTCGCCCAGGTGACCGTATTCCATTGGATGGTCGTGTAGTAGAAGGTACTACCCGTATCGACACAGCGGCGGTGACAGGGGAACCTGTACCTGTAAGTGCTACCGTAGGTACGGAAGTCATGTCTGGTTGCATCAATGTGGATGGACGCATTGTCTTAGAAGTAACGCATGAATTAAAAGATTCCATGGTTATGCGCATTCTTGATGCTGTGGAACATGCAGCAGCATCAAAACCAAAGATTGATCGTTTCATTACTCGTTTCTCTCGTGTATATACGCCAATCGTAGTGGCATTGGCGATTATCGTTGCCGTAGTACCTCCTCTATTCACAGGAGAATGGCAATATTGGATTTATACAGCTTTAACATTCTTAGTAGTATCTTGCCCATGTGCTCTTGTATTGTCTGTGCCATTGGCATTCTTCTCCGGTATCGGCGCTGGTTCTAAACAAGGGATTTTGTTCAAAGGTGGCAAATCGATCGAGGCTATGAGCCGTGTGAAAGCGATTGCCTTCGATAAAACTGGTACTATCACAACTGGTACTTTCAACGTACAAACTGTAGAAGTAGCTGGTAACTATACAGAAAATGAAGTATTGCAATATGCTGCGGCTTTAGAAACAGTATCTACACACCCTATTGCGATGTCCATCGTAGAAGAAGTACAGCGTAGAGGAGTAGAGTTTACTGCGGCTAAGGATGTAAAAGAAATCTCTGGTCATGGTATGGTAGGTATTGTAGAAGGCCATACCGTATTGGTTGGTAATGGTCGTTTATTAGAAACAGAACATGTAACGGTACCAACCATTGAACATGTGTATGGGAGCGAAGTGTTCGTAGCTATTGATGGTCAATATGTAGGTCGTATCGTCATCGCCGATGCTGTGAAAGAGGATTCTAAAGAGGCCATCCGTCGTATGAATGGAAAAGGATATCATACAGTGATGCTCACAGGTGATGTGGCAGCAAGTGCTAATCATATTGCTCAAGAAGTAGGTATTCAAGGTGTGCGTGCCGAGTTATTACCACAAGATAAATTAGAAGTAGTTGAATCGCTTCGGAACGAGCATGGTTCTGTCATGTTCGTAGGTGATGGTATCAACGATGCGCCTGTATTGACAGGTGCCGATGTAGGTGGTGCTATGGGTAGTGGTGCAGACTCTGCCATCGAAGCGGCAGACGTAGTATACATGAACTCCAACCTAGATTCCGTATGGCGTTCCTTAAGTATTGCAGAGCGTACTTTGTCCATTGCATGGCAAAATATTTTCTTCGCTATTGCTGTAAAAATCATCGTCATGGTGGCTGGTGTATTTGGTTTTGCAAATATGTGGGTGGCAGTTTTTGCAGATACAGGGGTATCCATTCTTTGCATCTTTAACTCTGTCCGTATTTTCTACAGTAAATAATATAAGTCCTCCTGCTAGCATGTACGCCCAACTATGTAGCAGGAGGCATTATGATACCTTCCCCCCCCTTTTTTTGTAGTTATACAAGGTATATATCGCTATATAACAACTATACAGCAAAGAGGACGTAGTCATGAGGCTAGGTCCTCTTTTTTGTTGAACTCATCAAAGCTAAGTTGCCCTTGGTAGGCATGTAATTCATCTAGTATTTTCATTTGGCACTCTAAAGTAATAGGGTGCTTTTTTGTTATAAAAAATAACAGTATATGTATGACGTAAAAAAATATAAATGAATGCACATTCATGTGTTGACAGAATAGAATTTTATAGATATAATAAACATATGAATGAACGCTCAAGTATTAATTTAGATAGTATATCAATAAAAAGGAGTTACTATGGAACGCATTTTTACATTACAAAATTTGAACTGTGCAAATTGTGCTAGTGTCATTGAAGAAAAATTAAATCAACTAGAATCTGTGTCGGCAGCGACTTTCACAATTGGTACGAAACAATTGCGGATTACCTCCACCGTAGAAGATACAGATGCTTTGCAAGAACAAATCCAAGCGGTTTGTGATGCTACAGAAGATGGTGTTGTGGTGGTACCATTTGTACGAGCGACGAAAAAAGCAAAGCAAGATGATCATGATCATGAACACAATGCAAGTTTATCTGCCATAATCGTCGGCGCTATCGTGATGGCAGTGGCAGAGCTTACGAATTGGGTGCCAGATCAATATATGACTCCATTGTTAATCGTAACATTTGTTGTATTAGGGTGGCGTATTGTATGGGCAGCTGTTAAAAATGGTATGAAAGGTAAATTCTTTGATGAGAATTTCTTGATGTCCATTGCTACTATCGGTGCTTTAATCATCGGTGAATATGCAGAGGCTGTAGGCGTTATGTTGTTCTTCCAAGTAGGGATTTATTTTGAAGAACGCGCCACAGAGCGCAGCCGTAATGCGGTGATGGATGCAGTGGA
>CALGLI010000112.1 GCA_937930265.1 uncultured Veillonella sp.
TTAAACGTGTGTATCATGAAGTAAGCATGTTATTTGGTGATATCATCAAAGTAACACCATCTTCTAAAATTGTTGGAGATATGACCTTGTTCATGGTTCAAAATAATTTGACAGAACAAGATATTTACGACAAAGGAGATACTTTGGACTTCCCACAATCTGTGGTGGAATTCTTCAAAGGCTACATTGGTACTCCATACTTGGGATTCCCTGAACGGTTACAACAAATTGTCTTGAAAGGTGAAAAACCGTTAGATGGACGTCCTGGGGCCACACTTCCAGAAGTTGATTTTGAACTAGTTCGCAGAGAGTTGGCAGCTAGAGGGGCAGGCACTACGGACGAAGATGTAATTGCGCATTGCTTATACTCCAAGGTGTTTGCTGATTATAGTACTTTTAAACAAGACTATTCTGATGTAAGTGTATTAGATACACCAACCTTCTTCTTTGGTATGAAACGCGGTGAAAGCGTAGAAGTGACTATCGAACAAGGTAAAACATTGGTCATCAAATACATTCAAATGAGTGAAGCTGATGAAGATGGTACTCGTCATGTATTGTTCGAATTAAATGGTCAACCTAGAACGATTAAAGTTCATGACAAACACATTAAAACAACTGGTGTAGTTCGTCATAAAGTGGACCCAACTAAACCAGGTGAAGTAGGAGCTACCTTGTCTGGATCTGTGGTGAAAATTGTGGCACAAGTGGGTCAAGCTGTGAAAAAAGGTGATGCCCTTGTAGTGACAGAAGCGATGAAAATGGAAACAACGATTACAGCGCCAGTAGCTGGTGTAGTAGGTGTCATCCATGTTCGTGAAGGTAGCCGTATTGAAAGTGGCGATTGCTTGTTAACTATCGAAGAACAAGCACATGTAGCGAACTAATTGATACGACGCATGTTGTATCAGTTTGTTAGAAGATATGGGACTAGTAGGATTTATGTATATGGATTATACATAGGTTACTCAGTATTACTAACAAGATATACCATAGATGTACCGCAGATATACGACAGAGATATCGCAAGTGATAGTGTACATATGCTGTAGGTTATATCATATGATATACGAAAACAGGAGCAACGCTGTTGCTCCTGTTTATCATATTATAAATGATAGATATAAAAGGAGTGATTCTTATGGCATTTGCATTGCCAGAACGGTCTATTAGTAAGGGACCTAATTTCATTCGAGATGTGTTTGAACGGGGCGCAGGGATTCCTGGGTTCATCAGTTTTGGTATAGGAAATCCTGCTGGTGAAGTGGTGCCAGTAGAGGAAATTCAATCGGCCTTTGACCACATTGTACATACGAATCCATTAGAGATTTTACAATATGGTCCTATGCAAGGAGATGCGAAGTTAGCAGAGCAAACATTGCATCGTTTGGTGCATGTGCATCACATGCCTACCAAAAATCAACAGTTGCTATTGTCCATCGGGGCAGGCCAAGATTTAGGGCTAGTACCACGTACAGTATGTGATGCTGGCGATGAAGTGTACATGGATGCCTATACTTTTACTAGTGCGATTAATGCAGTGCGCAGTGTAGGAGCCAAAGCGGTAGGTATCCCTACCGATGGGGATGGCATGATTCCAGAAGCCCTAGAAGAGGCAGCAAAATCTGGAAAGGGTAAATATATTTATTTGATTCCAAACTTTCAAAATCCTACAGGTATTACCATGCCATTAGAACGTAGGAAAGCGATTTATGAGATTGCGAAAGCTTACGATTTGTTCATTTACGAAGATGATCCATATGGAGAAATTCGCTTCGGCGGTGAACGAGTGCCTACTTTCAAAGAAATGGATACGGATAATCGTGTCCTCTATGCAGGATCCTATTCTAAAACGATTTCTGCAGGGTTACGAGTGGGATTTTTATATGGTTCAAGCGAAGTAATCCAAGCCATCCAAGTGATGAAGAATAATTGCGATGGTCAAATGCCGCTAGTCACACAACGTGTAGTGAGTCATTTGCTAGAACACATCGACTATGATGAACAGATTCAAAAGGTGTGTCAGGTATACCAAGAAAAATGTCGTGTCATGTTGGATACGTTCCGCGAATATGGCAGCTCCAAGGTACATTTGACAGAACCTACGGGAGGAATGTTTATATGGATGACCTTGCCAGACCATGTGGACTGTGATGCCTTCTTTGGAGAGGCCATTGCACGAAAAGTAGGCATTGTGAAAAGTGGGGCCTTTGCTGCCGATGGGGTTCCTTATGGACAACACTTCCGGTTAAGCTATACCGTGCCATCTCTTGACGATATCCGCAAAGGGATGCAAATCATTGGAGAATTGACACGTGAGTATTGTGGGGAATAGATTCTACTATATGTAGTATGTTATAAGAGGAGGGGGTAACACACCTCCTCTATTATTATACTGGAGAAGGCTCTCTGTCATATAAGTTTCAGTATGAATAGTGGCATGTATCTTCCTGATAAGAAATGAAACATAAAGGGGCACTTGTAATTTACTCATTGTAGGTGTTCGACTTTCTGGTA
>CALGLI010000113.1 GCA_937930265.1 uncultured Veillonella sp.
TGTGTATTATATAAAGATAATGATACTCAAAATTTAAATAAGTGAAGCAGTTGTTATGCGGAGCTTATAGTTGAGCAGCATAATCTGACAGTTTAACAGGGAGGGAAAAACATGAAATCTCATTTACGAAAAGCGGAACGAACGGCTTTTTTGGTTTGCGCCGTAATTACGTGGCTGTCGGCTCCCGCTTTGGCGGCGGACGGTTCGACAACGGGGGGGCGCATTGATACCGGCGATGTCGTCGTTCGGATGGATGCGGCTAAAGAAGTGGCTAAATATGAATCGCAAAGCACTACGATTATTACAAAGGCGGATATCGAAAAGAAACAGGCCAAGTCTGTGGAAGATATTGTGTTTACCCAAGCTGGTGTAAGCCGTACAGTGGATGGTATGGGTCGTGTCGGTGTATCTATACGTGGTGCCGAACCGCGACATACATTGATTCTAGTGGATGGACAACCTGTGATGGGTGAATTTGCTAAATACCAAGGTCAAGGCGATGAATTACAACGGTTAGGTACTGAGAATGTAGAACGCATTGAAATTATCCAAGGGGCAGCCAGTGCTAAATATGGGTCTGATGCGATTGGTGGTGTTATTAATGTCATCACGAATAAACCGAATAAAAAAGCAAATATCCGTATCAATGGTGAAAGTATTCGTTCTAAAGGAGATCAAGGACTCGTTCCATTTAGTAATTTCTTCATGCGTGCTGACTCTGGTCAACATGGCAAGTTGCGCGTGAATATCCACGGTAGTAAACGAGATATTGTGCCAGTGTACGCTGCAAGAGATAGGAAGGAAGTTCCTTTTGGTAATGCAGGTGTAAATGAACAATTTCCCAAAAATTCACTGCGCTACTATGGCACGAACTCTAACCTAGGATTAGCCGCCATCTATGATGTGAATGATAAAAATTCATTCTCCTTCACCATGGACCGATATAATGAAGATTTAGAACGGTATGTAAAACGCACTAACTCCGAAGATGAACCACAAGTGCATTACAAACGAAATTTAGATCGGAATAAAACGAATCTTTCCTATTCAGGCTCTGATGAGGTGAGCAACTGGAAAGTAGAATTAAACTCTACACGAACTAAGGAAGATGATGTGACATTGACTAGTGAGTTTGGTCGCAGCAATTATGAGGGTAAAAATACACTGAATTATGTGGACAATGTGGACCATAAACAATGGAGTTTAAATGTTACAGGTGATGTGCAAGCTAATGATAATCATTTACTGTCCTATGGCTTTGGGTATACCACTGAAAGCGGAGAAGGTAGTCGTCTAAAGAGTGCGCCACACACATGGGTTCGTAATATTGACCCTTGGGATTATGATAAAAGTTTAGCGGTGAAAAAAGGAAAGCCTTCTAGTACCATCTACCGTCATTCCTTTGATAAAAATAGTGATGGCTCTTTGCGGTGGAATAAAGAACATGAATGGTATGGCTATGATGGAACAAGCAATACCAGTGTGCCTGAATTTACCTATGAAGACTTTAAAAACTATTTAGATCCTGAAGCGGGACTAGATGAATCTGCTTTCATGGGACTGGTGTATAACTCTGGTGGTAACTATACACCAAACAATCTGGAAAAAAGAAATCCAGAGGCATTTGAGCGGTTCAAAAAATTTAATGATAAATTATTTGAAGACCCGTATAATAAAGAACTGATTGCTAAGTATGGTCCAGGACATCAAGGTTCCACCACTA
The DNA here is from genome assembly GCA_937930265.1 of uncultured Veillonella sp. GTDB lineage: Bacteria > Bacillota > Negativicutes > Veillonellales > Veillonellaceae > F0422. The sequence goes on from CALGLI010000113.1 coordinate 1,724, forward strand.
TAGATGGAGTGAAACCACCAATCATTAACAAGGCGTATTTAGCTTTATTCTATTACATGGAAGAGCCATCCTTTAAAATCGTACGCCCTAGATTTAATGGGGGACATTTTAAAGATGAGTACAATAAACGGATTAACCAACAAACGGTAGGAAGTGCTAGGTTACGGAAACAACATTTCTTTATTCAAGATACATGGCAAGTGAATAAAGACACGATTTTACAACCGATTGCTCGCTTAGACCATAGTGATTTATTCGGGTCTCACTTAACTTTCAACATGGGTGTTACTCATAATGTGGGGGGCAATGCACATCGTCGTTTGAAAGCCAATATTGGTACTAGTTACACAGAACCTGGCATGGGCGAATTGTATTATAATTGGGAAATGTATGGTCCTACTGTAACAAATGTAGCACCTCTATCTGGTGGTCGCGCCCGACTTGGATGGTACTGGGTGGGCAACCCAGATTTGAAACCGGAAACGTCGAAAAATATAGATGTGTCCTTAGAAGGGGAAAATAAAAACACCTATGTGAAATTGACTGCGTTCCGTAATCAAATTACTAACTATATGACCATTGCCAATACAGGACATTTAATGGACTTTGCCCCTTATCTTGATGAAAGTACCTATATGGGTGCCACGAAGTATGCACATGCTCCAGATATGATTTATACTTTTAAAAATATCGGGAAAGCTCGTATCAATGGTCTGGAATTAGAGTTGAAACAACGGTTGAATGACCATTTTAAATTTAAATTAGGTTATACCTATTTGAATGCTATCAATAAAACGAATCCAGATTTACCTCGTCGATTACTTGATAAGCCAATGCATAAACTGGACTTAGGATTAGAATTTGAAGATAAGAAAAGTGGTTGGAGTGGTAATATTTGGACAGACTATTACTATAAAATGCTAGATAGTAACTCCGTATCTGGCGGTGGTAATTACATTACATCTCAAGTGGATCCTAAAAATAATGATAAATCTATCATTACCTATGAGTTCAATACGAAAAAAACAGCAGATATGTACAAGCTAAAATCCTATGGTATTTGGAATATGATTGTACAAAAGAAAATTAATAAAGATTCCTTAGTGTATTTTGGTATTAATAATATCTTTGATCATCGAGATGATGATAGAGCCTTACAAGGTCGTCAATATCGATTTGGGATGAACTTAAAATTCGGTGCTTCCAGTGAAACGAAGGATAAGGTAGTGGAAGCATCTACGAAAGTCATTCATGATAAGAATGATGTGATTGTAATGACTCCATTGAATGCCATTGTTTTAGAGAAACCATTTGATGAAAGTAAAGAAAAAGGAATTACTTTCATAGGTGACTTACGTATGGGTGGCGATAGTCATTTAGGTAGTAATCGTCCATCGAATCGGGTCACAGCGGTAAGCTCTATTAGTGATGGGGCATTGAAAAACCTACAAGATAAAAATGAACATGGCTTCCACACACGATTGCGTGTTGGTGCTGATGCACGAATCAATAACACAACGAATGTGAAATTGCTAGTAACAGCACAGGGGCAAAACGGTGTAGATACATCTCATGAAATGGTAGGTTCAAAAGGTATTCAACATAGTAGAGTAGAAGAATTAGA
>CALGLI010000114.1 GCA_937930265.1 uncultured Veillonella sp.
ATAGTGCGGTGCACTATTTACGCACAGATATCTGTTCCTGTGAAAAGGCTAATATAATTTTGCATGACCCCGTAATGGTGGACGTAAATGGTACGGTGTACCATTTACGCATAGATCTTTATTCATGCGCAAAAGGCAAATGTCATTTTGATGTCCCCGCAATGGGGAAGTAATTCTAAAGCAGCTTCCGCTAATGGATATTGGAATTTAATTAAGTTTCAGTCCCCGCAATGGGGAAGTAATTCTAAAGAATCTGGAGTTATTGTTGGTTCAGCTCAAATTGAGTTTCAGTCCCCGCAATGGGGAAGTAATTCTAAAGCCACCAATCCGTGTGGCAACTACTCGTAAGTTGGGTTTCAGTCCCCGCAATGGGGAAGTAATTCTAAAGTTTGAATTCCTTCTCTTCTTTAGATTTTATTTTAGTTTCAGTCCCCGCAATGGGGAAGTAATTCTAAAGTTGACAAAACCCTTCTTTAAAATAAGGATCAAGAGTTTCAGTCCCCGCAATGGGGAAGTAATTCTAAAGGCTTAATGAAATACTTGTTAACTATCCTCGAAAGTTTCAGTCCCCGCAATGGGGAAGTAATTCTAAAGGCTACGACCTAAGCATGTCGTTAAACTGCTCAACCCGTTTCAGTCCCCGCAATGGGGAAGTAATTCTAAAGTCTATCTCTACATCACAAGTAGCATACCCGTCTAGTTTCAGTCCCCGCAATGGGGAAGTAATTCTAAAGATCCCTATCGTGAGTGTCCCGAAGAGTGGTCGAGTTTCAGTCCCCGCAATGGGGAAGTAATTCTAAAGACTCGTGATGACCTTCGTCAGCCAGGAGATTTATTACGTGTTTCAGTCCCCGCAATGGGGAAGTAATTCTAAAGCCCATGAGGATATGCCGATCGAGATCAACGATGAAGACGTTTCAGTCCCCGCAATGGGGAAGTAATTCTAAAGTATATATCGTGGAGGTAATAAAAAATGTTTTATGCGTTTCAGTCCCCGCAATGGGGAAGTAATTCTAAAGAAGTTTGATCGGACGATGGCAACGAGTATCATAGTTTCAGTCCCCGCAATGGGGAAGTAATTCTAAAGCTGTTAATGGAAGTTTTATAATAATTGTTTCTTGTTTCAGTCCCCGCAATGGGGAAGTAATTCTAAAGATGAACTAAATGTTCTAACCATCGAATTAAAGTTGTTTCAGTCCCCGCAATGGGGAAGTAATTCTAAAGGGTACCCCTTAGAATCCGCATAACCACGCCCTTCAAAAAGCCGTTTCCGACGATCTCAGCCCATCTTGAATTTTAGCGTAACACTGCTTTTCAAAAAGTGCTCTCAAACCGCATGGTTCCTACGCCGACGATCTTTTTGATTTCCTTTAGAATTTTTTCAGAAAATAGCTTACTAAGTAAATCATTTTATTTAATACTTGTTTAAGCTTTTCATTAATTAGTACTATACCACATTCTAATAGAACTTTCAAGGATTTTTTGTTTTTCCTGTTTACATGTGGTATACAATGACTTGGAACTGGATTAGGATTATGACATAAAAAAGTCTTATAGAGTATACATGTCAGTAAAGAGAGTATTTACTATCGGGACTTTTGTAAAATGGAAATGTTTAGAGGGTATATACTATTTGTATGAGCAAAATACCAAGCCCTTAGGATGAGCTATGTGTGATCTCAGGGCATCGTAAGGTATTGTAGTTTAGGAAAGGCGGGACCTTATGCCATCACTATACATAACGGAACCATCCGCAAAATTACGTAAAGATGGGGGATACTTTGTAGTAGAAGTAGGAGAGCAGGTGGTACAAAAACTATCTATTGGAACGGTGGAAGATATAACGGTTTTACATTCGGTCAGCGTATCCTCTCATGTCTTAACTGAATGCATGATTCATTCTATTCCCGTGAGCTGGATATCTAATTATGGATTGCATTATGGATCCTTATGGGGCGTGAAAACAGTGGACATCGAGAAACATATGCAACAGTTTCAGATGGCAAGTGATTTTGACTTTTCCTTACAAATCTCGAAGGTGATGATCATGGCAAAGGCGAGGAATCAATTGATTTTGCTGCGACGATATCATCGAAAGGATACAAAGGAAGAAGTAGATACGAAAATATCTGATATGTTAGCCTTATTGCCACGTATTAGTACAGCCCATTCCATGAATCAATTGCGAGGCTTTGAAGGGATTCTAAGTCGTTACTATTTTGAAGCATTAGGTTCCATTGTACCAGAGGAGTTTGCTTTTACAACGCGAACAAAACGCCCACCGGAAGATCCTTTTAATGCTATGCTAGGCTTAGGATATAGTATGTTGTTTAATGAAGTATTAGCTTCCGTTATGCATGTAGGTTTACATCCATTTATAGGACATATGCATACGATTCGCCGAGGTCATGCGGCATTAGTATCGGACTTGATGGAAGAGTGGCGAGCTCCCATAGTAGATTCGTTGTGCCTCACTTTACTTGGGAAAAAGATGATCACCCTCGATCATTTCAATCGGGTAGAACATGGTTGTTATTTAACGAAAGAGGGGCGAAAGATTTTACTGTATCAGTATAATAAAAAGTTACGCTCCACCCATCAGTATTGGGGAGAACCGTATTCTTATAGGGAGTCTATTGGTCGTCAATGCAGGTCCTATGCATCGGCTATGATGAATCGTAGGGTTCCTATGTATTTATCCTTTGAGATGTATTAATCTAGCATAGGTTTGAGAAAGGAGAGACTATGAACTTTTCATTACTACAAGAGAACTATCTAGTTTTGTATGACTATGGTCATGCTGCAGAAGTAGCCATGCATCAAGACTTGCAGGTCTACTTTGTAAAGCTTCGTTGCTTTGCTGAAGCCTTTGTGAGCTATGTATTTGACGAATTGAATATTGTAAAAACAAAAGGGGAAACACTAGAAACTCGACTTTTACAGTCTGATTTTGTAGATAGTGTGCCTAAGGAGATTGTTAGTAAGTTACAATTATTACAACAGTGTGGCGAGTGTGCGGTCCATGGAGATGTACATGTGTTGCTAGGATGGCAAACGAAACGCTCTCTAAAAGATGCCTACTTATTAGGACGATGGCTGTTCAAAATGTTTGTAGATAGTGAACGGGAATACCCACAGTATACGTTGCCTATGCTTTCAGAATCGAAAGAAATAGTAGAGGCAATTAATGTGAAGGAGGAGTTAGAACGTGTCCATAAGGTAATTGGAGATGTTCATAACAAGATTCCTTATACCATGTCGCAGGAAGAGCGTAAAGCGTGCAATCGTGAATATCTTTCTGAAGGACGAGACGTGATTCGTCAAGATACTGTGGATTATGAGGTAGAGGAGACAAAACAGTCCCTAGAAGAATTTAAGTCTATGAGCAGGGTCCTATCTGCAGGGGGAGACGGCCGGTTATCTTCTGATATACAACCTGATGGTATGCCTAAGGTTGATACAAAATCGAGTGTCCTTAAGGGACCTACACCAGCAACACGATCAGTGCTCAAGGATGTGGAATCTTTTGTGCAAGGAGTTCCTGTAGATGATTTTATAGATGATGAAATGGTGCAACGACATGTAGTCTCTCCTTGGTATACTCTCCGAAAAGAAGGTCAAGGACTATGTCGGTTGCTAGTGCGTATGTTAGGTGATAGATGGTATAAAATTTCTCATATAACGGAGTATGATTACCACATTATCTTTACGGTTAAAGGTGAGGTAAGTCATGGTTCATATAAACTGTATTATAAGAAAAATGGCACCGTGTCTAGGGTCATGCAACATGAATCTATGCTAGATGAGGAATTGGACGAGATTATTATGTCTCTAGGGGGGCAGTCTATATATGATAGGACTGAAAGTATGGTTCCACAAGGAGAAACTTATATAGATTCCAGAGGTAATCACTGGGAGAAACGAAATGTAGTAGCAGTTCAAGAGGCGCCACAAGGCGTAGATAGTGTCGTGAGTGCTTTCACCTATCCAAGAGGTCCTGTAGAAGGCATTAAGCAGTATATGAGCTGGATAGAAGAAGAGTTAGGAGAAGCGAAGATTCGTATTGCCCGAATGGAAAAAGGCCAATTTTATATCAGGACTACGTTTATTTCTGGTCGTGATGTAGCTGTATTTAATCTATATTATAATCGGCAGGGGATGATTACGAGTACAATACCCTTAGAGTCTAAATCGACGAGTGTAGAGTTCATTGAACGTGTATTAGAAATTATTAATCCTGCGCAAATGACCTATTGGATGAATACGTAATTGCTAAAGGGTATGTTGCGTAAAAAGTATATAACAATATGAATGATAGTAATTACAATATGTATATAGTATTTTGTATGAAGAGATTAGAAGGAGAAAAAGTATGGGAAACTGGGATGGAATGACAGTTCCAGAAACTGTTGAAATTAGTTCAAAAAGTGTATTTGATCTTCGTCGAGCAGGTAACATTGATGCAGCCTATGCGGTAGCCTGTCAATTGATGAAGCAACCTAATGTGGGGGAGTGGGACATTAAGGCCTATGGTTACGTTCTTATGTCCTTAATCCAACGATGTGTAGAACAGAATGATGGAAGCAATCTTAATCATTATATAGATGAATTAGGTAAACTTGTGGTACATGATGATGATGTCTTTGCGAAAAACCAAGAAAAAGCCCTTCGTTTAGGGGATCGAGCATATCAGCAAGTAGAAGGGTTGTTGCAGTCGAAACGGTACAAAGAAGCAGCTCGTGCCGCTCGTGATGCGTACCAAGCGAATCCAAGTCATGAAGGGATAGAACGGTTGTATTGTCAAGCCCTGTTCAATGTAGTCAAAGAAGAGGCTATGAAACCAGCACCTAAGGGGCAAGCTGTAAAAGCCTATTTAGATGCCTATTTTGGCGTCTTAGGTAAGAGTCGTGCCTTTTATGATGCTTTCATTTGGAGCCATATTAATAAGCTAGAAAATGACCAGGGGTCTTTGGATGTGGGTACCTATTATGTATCTACTATGGCGATGGGCCTTCCCGTAGATGCCTATCGAGGAGGACGAAGAGAAGCTTTACCTAATGCAGCGCATAAAGGACCAGAGTATTGGCCATCTCTGTATGGGAAAATGACAAAATATGTGCTGGATCACCTAGGAAGCTGCCAGGACAAAGATTTGATGAAATCTATTTGTGAGTCCGTTGCTAGTCATGAGTCAAGATTACGTGAGGAGGAAGCTGTCATCATCAATTGGAAGCGCGGGAAAGTTCTCATGGCATGTGGAGAGTATGGGGAAGCTCGTAAGTGTGTCTTACAAATGATTGGACGGAAGGGCAAAGAGTATTGGGCATGGAGTGCATTGGGGGATACTTATTTGTTAGAAGATGAAAGTTTAGCATTATCTGCATACTGTAAAGCATTATTATACCATCCACCATTAAAATTTGGGGCCCCGCTAAAATTAAAAGTAGCTAAGTTATTGGTGAAAGAGCAGTGCTTGGAAGAAGCGAGCATTGAGGTAGCTGAAGTATTAGCTGGCCAAGATGAAGTAGGTAAAAAAAGCTATGAAGAGGCAGAACAATTAAGCCAATCTTCTTGGTATGTATCCAATCCTAGTAAAGAAGGAAATAGAGACTTCTACCAATCTCATAAAAATGCAGTGCTAGGGACAATGTATTCTGACATTTCCTGGGATACAGGGATGATGCTGGGAACGTTTACGAATAACCAGAAGAAGTTTTACAAAATTGCCTTTGCTAGTCACGGAGAAGTGCCAATGGAAGTGACAGTGACCAAACAGGAGT
>CALGLI010000115.1 GCA_937930265.1 uncultured Veillonella sp.
GACCCTTTAAATTATATGGATATAGTATATTGTAATGATGAGAGATTCAGTGATAAGGTCTAGGTTCGTATTGAATAGGACCCCTAGATACTGTATAATAATAGTATTAATAGTCATTAATAATGTATTTAATTATATACTATGAAGGAGGCCAATTATGCCATTAGTATCTACGAAAGAGATGTTTGAGAAAGCCTATGCTGGCGGCTATGCCATTGGTGCGTTCAATGTGAACGACATGGAAATTATCCAAGGGATTGTGGATGCGGCAAAGGTAGAGCAAGCTCCATTGATCTTGCAAGTATCTGCAGGGGCTCGTAAATATGCTAAACCTGTGTATTTAACAAAATTGGTGGAAGCTGCCTTAATCGATACGGATCTTCCTATTGCTTTGCATTTGGACCACGGTGATGACTTTGAAATTTGTAAAGATTGCATCGACAGCGGCTTTACTTCCGTTATGATTGATGGTTCTAAACATCCCTTTGAAAAAAATGTGGAATTGACAGCTCGTGTAGTGGAATATGCTCACAAACATGGTGTTGTTGTAGAAGGTGAATTAGGTCGTCTTGCTGGTGTGGAAGATGATGTCAATGTTAGCGAAAAAGATGCGTTGTTCACAGACCCAGAGGAAGCAGCTGAGTTCGTTCGCTTAACTGGCGTTGATTCCTTGGCCATTGCTATTGGTACAAGTCATGGGGCGTATAAATTTAAAGGGACTCCATACTTAGACTTCGATCGTTTACAACGAGTAGGCGAATTGTTGCCTAACTTCCCAATCGTATTGCATGGGGCATCCTCTGTACCACAAGCATTCGTAGAAAAATGTAACTCCTTTGGTGGGGCTATCCCAGGTGCACAAGGTGTGCCAGAAGATATGCTTCGTAAAGCAGCGACAATGGCAGTGTGCAAAATTAATATCGATACAGACTTGCGCTTAGCGATGACTGCAAGTATTCGTGAAGTATTAGCAAACAATGCTGCAGAGTTTGACCCTCGTAAATACTTGGGACCTGGCCGTGAGGCTATCCAAGCTATGGTGCAACATAAAATTAAAAATGTACTAGGTTGCAACAATAAAATTTAATTTGATTTGAGAAAAACTGGCATGCCCTTAGGGTGTGCCAGTTTTTTTGTAATGGTAAATCATTGTAAAAGTAGTAGTTTTTATTACCAATACTATAAAAATGGTATATAATGAAGGTATCATATATTTTATAACCATAGTAAGCGAGGTGATAGTATGGAAGCTACTGCAAGAAAGCTAAATCTTAATGTAAATGTGGAAAAACCGAAATCGTTACAACAATTAACTAAAGAAGAATTGTACAAAAGTTTACATGAAAGTTATCAAGTGAGTATACATAGTAATGATGAGAATTATGATGCTCGCGAAGTCATTAAAGGATTGATAGCAAAGATACTGTTTGTTGTTTGTCTCACAATTGTAACTTCTTTTCAGGCACATGCGTTTAATGCTATTGAAGAGGGAAAAGCAATTAGTGATAATCCTGAACTAATATATACTATGTATCTTGGTATGCCAAAAAGTGAAATTGATTATAACTTTTCGAATATAAAAGGATGGGGACTGTCTAATAGTAGAAGTAGTTTTTTAATGAAGCGAGAATATTCTGATTATGATGTGTATATACATGACGCACATGTAAAAGAAAATATAATGGCTATATTTGATGAAAAAGATTATATTAAAGAAATTGGGAGTGGTTTATACACAGATAAGTTATCTCATGCAGTTGATATCTATCATGTAATGTTTCAAAACATGGTAAATCGTTATGGAGATCCGCAAGACTTTTCGTCACCTAGAAAATCTTTAAAAATAGCAATATGGGATGTTGGAAATCATACCTATAGATTAGTGTTAACTGATGGTTATATGTATCCCTATAAATATGGTGTTATGCTGTATGTTAGACCGTTAGATACAGAACGTAAAATGTTTAATTGGTAATCTAATAATAAGAAAACATAATTCCAATAACCCTATGTTGCTCTTATAAACTGATTTATATGTAGTACACAAAAAGGACTGTACAACACGCCTAGGCATGTTGCACAGTCCTTTAATTGTTTTAGTATGTATATCGTCGGTGGGAATCACCGCTCTAATGTAGCTTCTCGCTTCTCGATGTACCATACATACACCGTCGGTGGGAATCACCGCTCTCGTATAGCTTCTCGCTTTTCGATATACTGCATTAATAAGATACTACCGCAAACAATATTTGTCAACAAGGAAAAGGGCATTTTAAAGAATTTGTCTAAAATAGCCTGGTAAGGGAGCCTGCAATGTTATCCACTTTTGTGTCATGGGATGGATGAAATACAGTTCTGATGCATGTAAGCATTGTTTAGCTTGCCACGTTAAGGAACCACCATAGAGATCATCCCCAGCTAGTGGATATCCTAGGGCGCTAAGGTGGACACGTATTTGGTGAGTCCGGCCCGTGTGCAGATAGCAACGCACATGAGTATGATGGGGGTATCGCTGAACCACAGTAATATCTGTATGGGCAGCTTGCCCTAATGGATGAGCACAACGTTCGATAATACTTCCCTCGAGGCGAGCGATAGGGAAATGAATGGATAACTGGTCGACAGGAATGATACCGTCTGTGATGGCATCATATACCTTTTGGATACGTGTATGTTGCTTGGTAAAAGCATGTTGAACCAATGCATTTTTGGCGATGATAACGAGACCAGATGTATCTTTATCTAAGCGATGGATAGGGTGAAAGCTTGCATTCATCGTATGTTGCTGAAAGTAGGCTAATACACCGTTGGCAAGTGTGTGGTGTCTTTCAGAGGAAGTGGGGTGCATAAGCATGCCAGCGGGTTTGTTGATGACTAACAGATGGTCGTCCTCGAAGACAATGTCTAAGTTCATTGGTGTCGGATCGATATGGGAATTTTTAGTTAAGTGGACTTTCACAGAATCACCGGGATGTAGTAATGTATCCCAAGAGGCAGGACTTTCATTCACAAGAAATGAACCTTCACGACGAAGACGACGACGCATAGCTTGCGATACCTTTTGCTCACGAATAGCTTGGTTCATGGAGCAAGGAGAATGGGTTGTAGATAGTGTAAATTGTAAAATCGGCTGCATAATAGTCCTTATTAGGT
>CALGLI010000116.1 GCA_937930265.1 uncultured Veillonella sp.
TTCATCCGCAAAGTAGACCCTACGAACATCGAATGTGTGGTGGCCACCCATGACGAAATGAGAAAGAATCCAAATGTGGCTACATCTCGTATTTACAAGTTAACATTAAAGGGATAATTTCAACAATTTCACTCTACGCAGTGCCCATTCTCTATGCTATAATGTATATTACGTATCGAAAAAGACATTATATAGTATTCATGTAGAAGGGAAGACACAGTATGCCACCAGAGTTAGAAGAACCGCATCAAGGGCTCGGTTTAAGACAGAAAAAACGTATTATAGGAGTCAAACCAGGTCAGTTTGTGAAAGGCCTTGACGGATTAAAAGGTTTAGCCATTCTAGGTGTCACGATCTTTCATTTATTTCCCCATGCAGCCAGTGGCGGGTTCATGGGGGTTTCCCTTTTCTTCGTATTATCGGGATATTTATTAGCTTTTACCACGAATCAACAGTGGAAAATCGGCAAGTATAGTGCTCAACGATTTTTTATTCGTCGCGGAGAGCGTATTTTAATCCCCCTAGTGTTGATGATTACTGTCATATTAGGTCTTTGGTATTTGCTATTACCTGAAAAATTAGCTGGCATACGACCAGAAGTGATGTCTATTTTGCTAGGCTATAATAACTGGTGGCAAATAGCACAAAATGCAGATTATTTCACTCGTTTAGTGAACACATCGCCATTCACCCATATGTGGTTTTTAGGGGTAGAAATTCAGTATATTGTTATCTGGCCCATCTTATATTGGACCTATAGGGCACTGAAAAAACAATGGAGCTATACCATCGGTCTACTATGGATGTTGGTATTGGTATTAGGATCTTCCGTCATTATGCCTCTGCTATATACAGAGGGCATGGACGTATCTCGTTTTTATTACGGTACAGATACGCGGCTATTCGCTTTGTTATTGGGCGCCTTTTTGGGATTGCATCGGAGTGAACAAAAACTATATCCGTTGGGCACTATGAAAGGAAATGTCATCAGCAGTGTACTCCTATTGGCAGGCATCATTGCCACCGTAGTAGGATATATCTATTTAGATGGACAAAGTCCTTCTCTTTACACCTATGGCATGGTAGCATTTACTTGCTTATTTGGTTTCATGGTGTGGTTAGTAGAACGGCCTAATACACCACTTGGAAAAATGGTGGATATACCTGTCCTAGCGTGGTTTGGTAAACATAGTTATGGATTATTTTTATGGCAATATCCAATGATATACCTCTTTGAACATATGGGGCTTATGGAATTTTTTGCATCGTCTATAGCCTACTATTTGGTCTTAGTATTGGTTATCATCGGTCTTACACTTTGGTCTGAAGCGGTGACGAATTGGTGTGTCCGTCAAGACAGTGTCCGTGCCATTGTGGATGTCATTCGTTCCTACTATGTGAAAGTGCTATCTATCGTTGGGGCTGTTTGCATTGTTCTAGGCGTGTATGCGTTCAGTACAGCACCGGCAGAGAAGCAACAAGACGTGACAGAGTTGCAAGTGCGATTGGCGAAGAATGCAGAATCCCAAGCTGCAGAAAATGCAAAGGTCATCGACCTTTCTACTGTCAGCGATCCACAAGATATG
>CALGLI010000117.1 GCA_937930265.1 uncultured Veillonella sp.
CATTTATATGGTTGCTGTAATCTATGATAATTAGATTCAACTTGCATTAACATTTTGTCTAATTTTATGATATAATAAATACAATAGAAGAGTCATTAACGTGTTGTTAGGCTCATCTCTTCTTACTATGGGAGGAGGTGGTTTCTATGAAATTTTTGAAAAAATTACTTTTATTAGTAAAAATTCTGAAATTACTTGTAGATATTTTTCGTTTCTTTAACTAGAAATGACAAAGCCTAACGTAAATGATAAGTGTTCGCATCACTTATACACGTTAGGCTTGTCATCTTTTGATATTCTTGAGATGAGCCTAACGCCAGCACACGTTGATGGCTCTTCTTATTTACGAGTTAAGTATACCATACTTTGCGAAAAAATGCTATATATCCGTTTCTAAAATTGATTATAGATATTTATCATTCCTTTAATTAGGAATGACAAAGCCTAACGTAAATGATAAGTGTTAGCACCACTTATACACGTTAGGCTGTCATCTTTTTACAGTCTTTAGATGAGCCTAACGCCAACCACACGTTGATGGCTCTTCTTGTATATGCGTTATTTAGTCAGTAAGGGACGCCACAAAGGCTGCTACGTCTAACTGCGTTCCTCAGAGAGGAGTTAGAGCACGACATATTCCGATTCGAACTGATACAGTGGTTAGGTTTGCTCCAGAACATGTCGTGCTCTTTTTGTATATGCGTTATTTAGTAAGAGACACCACAAAGGCTACTACGTCTAACTGCGTTCCTCAGAGGGGAGTTAGAGCCCGACATATTTCGATTCGAACTGATACAGTGGTTAGGTTTGCTCCGGAACATGTCGTGCTCTTCTTGTATATGCGTTATTTAGTCAGTAAGATCCGCCACAAAGGCTGCTACGCCTAACTGCGTTCCTCAGTGGGGAGTTAGAGCACGATATATAAAAATTATCAATTAATTTATTTGCTATTCATATTTTTGGAATATTATAGATTGTATTCATATGGTATAAGCGTTTTTTCTGTGGAACCACCATCCATGTGCATGGTGCACAATGAGGATGATTTCTTGAGAAAATAAATCCTAAAAAATAACTATTATCCCTTGTAGTATAGGTGTTCATCATAGTTGTGCAATTCGTTAAAAAATGGGGGGGGGGAAGGCGATATTTATAAAAAATATTGGGAAAAACTATTGTTTAAAGTCCACCGATTTAGTATAATATGGCATATATATGTATACATAGAGACATGTGTATATGAAATAGATTTTCTCCTAATAAAAGGAATATGCAAATAGTAGATACAATGTCTCTGAATTTGTGTTGTGTGACATAAGAAACTGTATACCTTTCATATCCTAAACAGTAAATACATTGTTTAGGATATATTTCGTATATACGGTATTTCTTCAGTGCCTATGCACTATATGCTTATGTCTGTATGTATACGTATTCTTGTGAAAGTGTTCTAAAAGGTTAACTTACGATAATAGGACCTGTGAAAGACACCTTAATTTTCTGTATTAGAAAGGAAAGTATTGCATGAGAAGTAGTTTTGAGTTTAAAGAATGCGAACGATTTCTGAAACGAGTGTTAAAAGATCGTGGTATGTTTACGAAAGGTGCGGTTATTGCCTTCCTCATTACAGGGGGGATTGGGTTTGTATGTGGAGTATCTACTGTAGAGGCCGCTGAAGGGTATGTAAAGGGAAATCCCCATAGTGGTGGTACTACTATTGATTATAATTGGGCGACTACTGATTTACTCTCTCATGAGTCCGTTGTGTTTGCACCAATTGCATCTGATACTGGTATAGGTACTACAGCAGAACGTTTTCAAGGTATATACAACCGTAGTGCTTATAACTCAGTCATTATTGGTGGACATGCATGGGCAGCTGGTTCTAACTTATCAAGATCTTATATTACCAATCCTGGGACGTATAGACCAACTCAACAGACGGTAATAGGTAACAATGCAACAGGTATTGGTGGTCAAGCCACAGCTATTGGTTCTGGTACCTTTGCTATGGACCAAGCCACGGCGGTTGGTAATGACGTTATGGCTATTGGGGCATCCTCTATTGCTATCGGTAATGACGATATCTCTGAAAAATATAAGGACACCATGTCAGATACGATTGTTAAAGCAATCTATGGTGATGGTGAATCCAAAGATGTGAATAAACAAGGGATTTTTAAAGAGGTTGAATTTATTGATAGTACGGGGACTAAACGCAAACGAACTTCTTTGGATCTAAGTGGGTATAATACATTACGTAGCTGGGATTGGTTCAAAAAATCTTATGCGACTATCAAATATAAACCTGATGGTACTATTGATACTGATACACATATATATAGCCCTACTATGGCGCGCGGTATTGGCTCTATCTCCATCGGTTCTCGTTCTATAGCCCAAAAAGATGGTTCCACAGCTATCGGTACCCTTGCCTTCGCCTTAGGGGAAGGGTCTACCGCTATGGGTCTTCGTGCCTACACTGGTGAAGATGCGACGGGGGCTGTTGCCATCGGTGAAGAATCCCGTTCCTTCGCGGCGCAATCCTTAGCAGTAGGTAATCATAATGAATCTTCTGAACAAGGTGCGATGTCCTACGGATATAGTGCGAAAGCGGCAGGTGTTGGTTCCTTGGCCATTGGTTACCATACCTATGCCAATACAGAATTTGGCAATAATGCAGGGGCAGCAGCTCTTATATCAGGAGTACAAGGGGTTAATACGCCTTTAACGACGGCACAACAAACGGCATGGGATAATTATGTTTCTAAAGCCAGTGCATACTATACAGAGGTGGAAAAATATCCTAAAGATCCTGATGTACAAGGAAGTGTTGTGGCTGCGAAAACCGCTATGGATGCGGCATATACACAGTTAACAGCAACTGGATTTTCTGTTCCCAATGTGGCTAATTTGACGTATATTTCAGACGGTCAAGCAGGAAATAAGAATAAAAGTACAGCAGTGACAGCGAAAATTAATGCCTTACAAACAGGGGCGGCCAATATTGAC
>CALGLI010000118.1 GCA_937930265.1 uncultured Veillonella sp.
TGAAATATGGTATGATTCCATTTTTTATCCCTCATGTGGGCTGTCCTCATGTGTGCACATTTTGTAATCAGTCTCGCATTACAGAGGTATCGGGGATAGGATATTTAACTCCTAAGTATATTACCTCTACTATTCAAGACTATGTAGGAGAATCTAAATCTGATAAATACTGGGAAGTCTGTTTTTATGGTGGTTCCTTCTCAGCTATTAATCAAGACTTACAAAGACAATTACTAGTACCTGCTTATGAAGCTCTAAAAGAGGGTCGTATTGATGGTATTCGTTGTTCCACGCGGCCTGATGCTGTTAGTGATAGACAACTAGAATTACTACGTTCATATGGTATGAAGACCATAGAGCTCGGTGTACAATCAATGGATGATACCGTGCTATCCTTAGCTAAACGTGGTCATACCTCTAATGATGTAAAATTAGCAGTTAAGCAATTACGAAAATTTGGATTTGCTGTGGGCTTGCAACTACTACCGGGTCTTTTAGGAGATTCTTGGGATACGATTATCAAAACAGCCATTGAGATTTCTCAGTTGAAGCCTGATTTTGTGCGTATTTATCCGGTTCTTGTTATTGAAAATACAGAATTAGCAGAACAATACAAGGCAGGTATATATGAGCCACTATCATTGGAACGGGCATTACAGTATTGTGCGTTTTTAAAGACTTGGTTTGAATCGCATCAGATCGTTGTTATTCGAACGGGTCTACAAAGCACAGAAGAACTTGATGCAGGACATAGTTTATTGGCAGGTCCTTATGAGCCTGCCATGGGAGAATTAGTGACAAATGAACAATGGCGACAAAGCATAGAGCATTGCTTAGATGAGCATACGAAGTATTTTAATAATCGTGTACGAGCTATTACTATATCTTACCCACGAAACCTTACGTCTAAGGTAAGGGGATTAAAGAAACGGAATCTCACATATTTTGGAAAAACATATGGCAATATAACTTTCACATGGCGAGAAAATAATGATATTGATACAGTACAATGCAGTATAGATGGCATGGTATATGTGGTATAATTAAAGATATGATTTAATGGGGTTATACTAAGAAAGGA
>CALGLI010000119.1 GCA_937930265.1 uncultured Veillonella sp.
GATTCGAACTCGCGACCCCCGCCTTGGCAAGGCGGTGCTCTACCGCTGAGCTATTTCCGCATGTATGCAATCCATGTTTTTCTTTCTTGCGACTGCTCATTTATAATACCAAAAAATTTGGACAATTGTCAACACGTTTTTAAAAATATTTTTTGTGTGCGTGTAGAGTAGTCAAACATTTGTGACACAACCTGTGATACAACTTGTGACATTTTCTAATTACAGTACGATAAAATACCCACCTAAGATATTGATTCCTGCATTGGAGCGATTTCTACGTTACACACCAAAGAAACACCTATGTATAATCCGTTGTACAAAAAAGTTGTAGCAAAATATACACAGTATATTTCACTACAACCTTTACTATTGTTTGTTCAAAGTCATTATATGGGTGTGGACATCTCAAATTTTCTGGATTTTTTGCGTTGGGTCCTGTGGATATCTCAAAAAATCAGAGATTTTTGCGTTGGGTCCTGTGGATATCTCAAAAAATCAGAGATTTTTGCGTTACACTATACGTGAACTTATTTTGATGTAAATATCAATAAGTACTCTGACATAACGTAATGATTATGACTACTGCCTTTCACCGGATAATCTTCTACAATACCTGCTGCAAGCAACGTATTTACTAAATTACGAGCAGTATTATATGAAACATCAATTAATTCTGCCACTTTAGTAATTGTTAAAATTGGAGTAGCATAAAAAGCTTTAAATAGAGCTTTCAAGTTTTCTTTATTACCACTTAATCCAGTTAATTGATCATTATGTTTATCTACTACTGCCAATACTTTCTCAAACGTTTCGCGTCCAACCTGTGCTGTTTCAATCACAGCCTCTAAAAAGAATATTAACCAACCAGATAGATCATTAAAATGACGAACTCTATCTAAAGCATCATAATATTGAACTCGATTTTTTTCTAAATAATTAGAAATATAAAAGCATGGATTCGAGAGCAAAGAGTTACTTAGTAAATACAATGGGATTATCAATCTACCAACTCGCCCATTACCATCTAAAAAAGGATGAATTGTTTCAAACTGATAATGTAGAATTGCAATTTTAATTAAATGTGGTACATATATTTCTTCATTATGTAAAAAGTTTTCCAAATCTGATAACAACGCATTCAACTCATCTGCCGGGGGTGGAACAAATTTAGCATCTGAAGGTTTACTTCCCCCAATCCAATTTTGACTCGTTCGATACGTACCAGGGAATTTTCGTTCTCCACGCACACCAAATAATAGTTTTTCATGAATTTCTTTAATCAGCCTTGTAGAGATTGGAAATTGGTCATCTTTAATTCTATTAATACCATGATTCATGGCCGCAATATAATTTTTTACCTCTTGCTGGTCATCGCGTTTTTCAGGCACCAAATCTTCAATATCAATCAAATCTTCTTCAATTGTAGTTTTAGTGCCCTCAATTTTACTAGATTTATTCGCCTCTATCGATATATGCATTTGAATATACAAGTCAATATTGGGAATCCGTTGTGAATACATTTCCAACTTTCCTAATTCTTGATTTGCTCTTTCTAATAGCACATTAATTTTGGGATTATTCCAAATCCATTCTTTATTAATACACGATGGAATAAACGCTTTAAAGTCTCGCATTCTTTGAAAGTTTCCCGCTTCAAAGTCTTCCACGCGCATTATTTTTTCTTCCATACATCTACACCCCCTTTACTATTTATAACTCACTACCATATTCCTCTTTCAATATAGATATCACTAATTCTTTAATGTCTGGAAGTACCTCATAATAGAGATTCCACACTGGTCTTTTACCAAATTTGTATTCATAGGAAACAAGGTACGGAATGGCAGCAATTAGATTCCAAGGTACGTCCTGATGTTTCAGTTTAAACTCTTCTGACGTTCTGGTTAGATATTTCCCAACGAATTGTAATTTGCAAGCAATTCCATCTTCTACCATCTCATCCATAAATGTATCATCAGTCAGTAACTCACCATGTTCGTCTCGGCCTTTATATCGTTCCACCGACCCATCCAGCTTATAGATTAAGTCCAACGTATCTACTAGTAGCTTTTTATTATCCATACATACCCCCACATACGAATTATATATCTACATACCTTTTGCAAGCACACATGAAAGTACACAAAAACTATCGTCCGTCTTGGCGTTCAGATCCTGGTCCATCGACAGCTACGTTGACACTAGCTTCGCCGAATGTTTTCATATCATTCAACATATGCATACCCGCATCAAGAACAGATAGTCCCATAGTAGAGCCCAAGGCTTCGTCCATTTCAAAGCCATAGAACAAATGAGGTTTAATATCTAAGTATTTCATTTGCGCTTTTTGCACTGGTTCTCCCATATGAACAGATGGGAACACGTAATCCATGACCGCTTCATTGATACATTTTGCAGCTAGTACGGCAGCCCCTGTTTCTGCCGTGTCGAAGACCACTGCCATACGATGGCTTGCCGCCCCTAAAATAAGTCCAGTTAATACCACCACGTCTGGAGACCCTACGGTGGCTAACACATGGGCTCCGTCTTGGCTCGGCAAATGGTGTTCTGCCAAACTAGCGGTCAACTGTTTTGCCTTTTCTTGAATGCTCAAGGTACAATTATTGTCCGTCAACAACTCTGCCATCGGATATCCTGTAATGGCTGCTGTGACTGCCAACGCTGAAAGTAAACTTCTTTCACCGACAGTACCGATACCGATAGTCTGGTAGCCTTTTTCACTCAATTCATCCGCTAAGGCAAAACCTACTTCTAGACCTTGTTCTACAATGTCAGGTGTCAATGCCGCATGCATGCGGAAAAATTTAGACCCTTTGGCTAATTTATGTTGACGCACCCCTTCAATATGACTTGTATCAAGTTCTAAACCTGCATCCACTAAAAATACATCGGCACCAATTTTCTTCGCCGCTCCGTGGGTTGCAGAGCGACCAGATGCTAACCGTTCCATAGCTTTCAAGCTTTCCACACCGTATGTTTGGTTTTGTGGTCCATCTACAGCGATGTCAGCACCTACGATGACAACGGCATGACGAAGATGGTTCGGTTTTTCTTCTTTCAGAATCCCCGCGATACGCTCTGTAATCCCCTCTAAGCGCGCCAAGGAATACAGTGGTTTTGTTAGGTTGTCAATGCGCAAACGGCATTCCTCCATGGACGGTTTGTGCAATGGTTCGATGACAAAATTACGCATGGTGCTCACCTCCTGCAACTTCGTGGAACATGTCCACAGCTAAGTTCAACATTTGCATTTGCATGGATCCGCCAGTAGCCTCACCCAAGCAGAATCCAAGGTCTACATAGGCCTCTAAGCCCAATGTTTTCAGCGCATCTTTGTGAGCTTTTTCAGCGGACAAATGGGAGGCCATCACATAATCCATAGTGTGCGGATTCATAGCATGCGCAATGAGGGCGCAGGCTGTAGTGTTGAATCCATCGATGACCACCAACGCATGGTTCGCCGCCGCCCCTAGGATGACACCTACTAGGCAAGCGAACTCTAATCCCCCTACGGCAGACAAAATACCCAATCCGTCTGTGGCTGGAATATCTGCATATTTCACTAACGCATCGTAAACGACCTTTTGTTTCACTTTCAATCGTTCATCTGAAATATTCGTGCCTCGTCCCGTCGCTTCGTCCGCTGAAAGTCCAGAAAACTTCGCTGTGATCACCGCACTAGACGTGGTGTTACCAATGCCCATTTCGCCCACTAAGAACGTATTGAATCCTTCTTTCACCTTCTCTTCTACGAAAGCAATGCCCTCCTCAACGGCTTCGATAGCTTTGTCCATAGGCATAGCCGGCTCTTCTAGCATGTTATTCGTACCATTCGGCATTACTTTACGATGGTGTAGACCTGGTACAGCAGACATATCCGCCGCCACCCCTACGTCGATCACTTCAATTTGAGCGCCACAATAATTTGCTAGCGCATTAGCTGCCGCCCCTTTGGGAATCAAGTAGTTCATGGTCATATGCACCGTCACCTCTTGTGGGTAGGCGCTGACACCGATTTTTGCCACACCGTGGTCACCAGAGGCGATGATCATACAAGGCTTAGGAGCCATTGGATTTGGTTGATTCGTCGCCGCCGCATAATGCTCTACCATCGTCGCTAACTTACCATACGAACCATATGGAGTCCCCTTACTCCACTGTTCCCCAATTGCGCGTTCAATCTCTTTATTCCGTGGCACAATCCGTGCCAACGTACTTTCATATAAACTCATACGTCCTCCTATGTGAAACCCATCATAAGAATACAAAAAAGCATAGCCCTAGACTATGCCAAGATGATTCCATTATAAAGTATTTTTCGGTCAGTTTCAATTTTTATATTCATTTTGTTGTTGGAGTGGAGTCGCCCACATGTATGCTGTAAAAACTGCCCTACGTGAAAGTTTTGACAGCATACATGTGGGCTTCCTATACAGCAGCAAAAATAAAACTATAAAAATTGAAACAGACCGTGGGAAAATAGGTCGGGAAAACCCTAAATACCTAGTTCTTTCCAAACTTCTTCATGATCGTATATCGGCTCTTGATGTAATGCATACCTTGCCTCAAGAATACGTTCTTCATCTATCATCAACTCTCCTTCTGAATTATATAGTATTTCATTAACTATCTCACAATAATTGATATCTTTAAACATAAAAATACCTCCATAACGCTTTTCATATCTACAGTATATCACACTTTTACACAACACTAATCTCTTTTAGCAACTCACATCACCACCCCGCAGGGAGCCCCCGCTTGGATCGACTTAAATTCCCCTCTCTAGTGATAAACGAAAAAGAGCCCCTGTGTGTTCTGTCAAAAACTTTCACGTAGGGCAGTTTTCAGGTCATACATGGGGGCTCAAACCACATCTCTTTTTCCCCAGGTCGCCACCCCGCTCAGAGAGGTTTAAATGCCTCCCCTCTCACGATAAATGCAAATGAGCTCCCATGTGTTTCGTCAAAACTTTCACGTAGGGCAGTTTTCAGGTCATACACGGGGGCGACCATCACATTCTTTTTCCCCAGGTCGCCACCCCGCTCAGAGAGGTTTAAATTCCCCGATCTCGATAAACACAAAGGAGCCCCCGTGTGTTTCGTCAAAACTTTCGCGCAGGGCAGTTTTTACGGAATACACGGGGGCTCCTCACCCGCTTTCATCAAAACAGGAATTTAAACCGATATGAGCGAACGACCTCTCCATTTGTTCGACTGCCACCGCCACACGAATATAAGCGCCCGTATGATCTCATCGATAGCCATGGCAATCCACACGCCTACGAGTCCCCATCCCAAGACGATGCCGAAGTAGTAGGACAAGGTCACTGCAAAGGCCCACATACCAAAGACTCCCACGAACATCGGTATCCGAATGTCTCCTGCTGCTTGTAAGCATTGTACCAACACGATGTTCACACCACGACCAATTTCCAAGAAGATTTCAATAAACAATACCGATTTCGCCAAATCTATAATC
>CALGLI010000120.1 GCA_937930265.1 uncultured Veillonella sp.
AAAATGTATGTGTAAACTGCCGGATCTCCTTGTCGGAGGGCACAAACTACGAGTTGTTTAATACCAATAAAACCTGTCCCATATGTAAAGGAAAAATGTACTTTGTAAACGAAAAGTTCAAGGCTCCTAAAAAATCTAATGACAAAGAATGGAAAATCATCGAGTATTTGTTGTTGAGTGGTTATGATTTTAGAAATCCCATTTATGGGGCTGAAAGGTATATGTATTTTGAGTTCCCTAAGAACCTGCAAGAGGCAGAAGAGTTTATCCGAGAAATGAGGAATTTAGATTAAGTCAGGAGGTTTCGTATGGCACCGCAAGTTACAGATTTTTCGTTTTGGAATGAAATGTGGAAACAAAGTTATTATGATCGTGAGAAAGGGATTCGGGCGAATCCATTATTAGAGTATTGGGACAAGCGGGCCAATGATTTTTCTCTTATGCGTAAAAGCAATGACTACGACTTTGGACGGAAGGTATATGCTGCTTTAAGTAGTGTCTTAACACCTGATTCTAGTATGTTAGACATAGGTGCTGGTCCTGGTTCATTTACCATTCCCTTTGCGCAACATATTAAATCTGTTACTGCTATTGAGCCGTCAAAGGGCATGGTGGCAGTCCTTAAAGAAAATGCCAAAGAATTAAATGTTGAGAATATTAACATCATTGAAGAATTGGTGCAGGACTTACCTCAAGACGGCTCTCCAGATTTTCGATTTGATCTGGTAGCCATATCTCTTGTGCTTTGGATGTTCCCTGATGTGTGGCCTCGGCTTTTACAAATGGAACAATACTCTAAAGGCTATTGTGCAATCGTAGCTGGCATTCCCGATTGGAAGAATCCTCGGGAAGCTAGCAAATCTGATGTACAGGAGTTTCAAATTCTGTATAATATGTTACTTTCACAAGGGCGCTCACCTAATGTAAGCATCATTGATTATAGATGTGAACGTACTGTAGAAGATGAAATCGAGTGCCGAAAGATCATATATGAGCAGTACTATGGAGATTTAACGCCAACAGCAGAGGAACAAATCAAGAAAGAAATCATAGCCAAATCTAAGGACAATAAATGTTTGATTTCCTCTCGCTCTGCTATAATCTGGTGGAATCCTAAGGAAGTTGTGTCACACACCTAGGATATAGTCGGTAAATTGATTAGAAAAGGGAATAGCATGATTAATATCGTTAAGGGCGATAGGGCGATTACCTATACCGAAGAAAAAAGCTTTACCCATCAACAAGTAGCTGATTTATTCTTATCCGTCCGTTGGGTAGTAGGTAAATATCCTGATCGATTACATAAGGCTCTTATGAATTCATCGCGCGTGATTTCTGCTTGGGATGGAGATCGCTTAATAGGTCTTATTCGCGTCATGGATGATAGCGAACTTGTGTGCTTCATCAATTATGTGCTGGTTCATCCTGATTATCATGGCCGAGGTATTGCTGGTCATTTGCTAGAAATGGTGAAAGACGCTTACAAGTCTTACTTGTATATCAATGTTATGATTGGTGAAAGCAAGAATGCACCATTTTACGAGAAACATGGATTTAAGGTAAAAGAGAATTCCTTACCAATGCAATATCGTAATGTACCTAAATATACAAAAAGATAATTAGTCGGATAATCTGTATAGCAAGTAGGTGGGCAAATTGTTAATAAAAGGCTACACGTACATAGAGTTACGTGTAGCCTTTGTTATGTAAACGGTATATACTAAAACCAATATGTAGATATGATGGAGAAGAATATGGATATATTAATACGAAAAGCGACAACTGCTGATTTAGATTTAGTAACACATATAGAAGCAACTTGTTTCCCTCCTGCTGAGGCGGCGCCTCGTGAGGCTTTTAAGGAGCGATTAGACCATTATGCAGGTCAGTTTTTAATTGCCTTTGACGGCGATACACCTATTGGTTTTATCGATGGTTTTGTAACGGATGATGAAGTCTTGACGGATGAGATGTTCGCCGATGCTTCGCTGCATAATCCCCATGGCGCATGGCAGATGATATTTGGTCTAAATACGATGCCAGAATATCGAAATCGCGGTGTAGGTGGTCAGTTAATAGAGGCCTTTATCGATCTTGCGAGAGAGAAAAAACGTAAAGGTGTTATTTTAACCTGTAAGGAAGAAAAGATTCCCTATTACGCCAAGTTTGGTTTTCTAAATGAAGGTGAATCAGAGTCTGATCACGGTGGTGCTAAATGGTATCAGATGCGTGTTGAGTTTTAGCGTCTTTGTTAGTCAATATAGTTATTAATAGATAAAAATAAATTATAGAATTTAACGGACATTCCTACAGATTGTCCTAATGAGAAGCTAAAACTCCGCTTAGTGGTTGAGTTTTGGCTTCTTTTTTGCTAAAAAGTGTAGATTTTACAAGGATAGATGTACCCCTATACGTTTATTGACACTGTATATAGCGCATGCTACGATGAGAAAAATCACATATGATTGGATTAGGTGTCTATTGACTTAATAGAGAATTTGGTACAAGCCAAAGCGGTCACGCCACTGTAGCAGCGAGGTACTTTGCATAGAGGATGTATGTCATCCTTGGTCACTGAGATAATATCTTGGGAAGGCGCAAAGTAACGTTAAACTGGAGCCAGGAGAACTGCCTAATTAACAATTGCCAATTGACCTGCGAGTGACGGGGATGGGGATTTGTATAATTGGATTTTATACCGGAGTGTGTAGGTAAAAATTCATTCTACATAGTAGCTTATTAGGCGTGGTGTATAGTCTAGTTGAGAGTACAGCCCGTTTCCTCTACGTGGGGGAAACGGGCTTTTTTGTATGTAGTAATAGTTTGTTAGTTAGAGTAGTGAGGTAGTTTTATGATTAAGAAAAAGAGTTTTATGGCCTATATAGCCACAGTGTTCATCCTAATTGTTAGTATGCTTATCGCTGCATGTGGAGGTCCAAGTGAAACGAAAAAAGATGCGGCCCAAAATGGCAAGCCTATCGAAATTACGGACGTAACCGGTCGTACAGTGACACTTAAAAAGCCCGCAGAACGCGTTGTTTTACAATGGAGTGGTTCAGGCGGTCCATTCTTTACGATTTCTGCACTTATGGGCAAAGATACGCCGAAGGTTATCGCCGGTATGGATACATCTTTGCAGCAGTATAGAGCAGATATGTGGAAACACTTTACTACGGAAATGCCTGAGTTAGCTAAGATTCCAGAAGTGGGAACAGTAGGGGATAAAAACTTTAATGTAGAGCAAGTTGTTGCATTGCATCCAGATGTTATTTTTATTCCTGTTGATTTAAAAAATCAATATGAATCTGATGCTAAGCAAAAATTAGATGAGGCAGGTGTACAAACTATTTACATCGACTACCATGCAGAAAATCTCGAAAAACATCAGAAATCTATCGAAGCTATTGGTAAAGCTTTAGGTAAGGAAGAACGTGCAGCAGAAATTAGTAAATTCTATACGGATCATGTAACAAAGGTTCTTGATCGTGTAAAAACTATTAATAAACCAAAACCAACTGTGTATCTTGAAGTTGGTATGAAAGGACCTGAGGAGTTCGGCAATTCCTTTAGTGGTAATTACTCATGGGGGGCGTTGGCTACATTGTGTGGTGCCGATGTAATTACAAAAGATATCATTAAGCGATCTTCTCCTGTTAATCCAGAGTTCGTTTTAGAAAAGAATCCAGATATTATTATGATTATGGGTTCTTACTGGCCTAAAAACCCAACATCCATGCGTTTAGGTTTTGAAGCAAACGAAGCACAATCTCAAGAGTTGTTGAAAGCTTTTACCACAGAACGTCAAGGTTGGAGTGATTTAAAAGCCGTTGAAAATAAAGATGTATATTCCATTCATCATGGCCTTCCACGTGAAGTATATGATGCGGCGGTATTTGAATATTTAGCCAAAACTTTCTATCCTGAAGAGTTTAAAGATGTTGATCCAGAAGCTACGCTTAAGGAATTCTATGATAAATTCCTTCCCTACTCTTATAGTGGAATCTGGTTTATGCATATGAACTAAAAAGGAGTTTTTCGTAGTGATAGAAACTAACAATCAGTACGATTATAAGAAACAGAGCTATAAAAAGCTCATGTTTATTATTATCGGTCTGATCATTTGCGTGGTAAGTTTTGTTACCGATATTATTGTAGGTCCTGCATCACTTACGTTGAGTGATGTCTGGCTCGCATTAACAGATCCATCCGAGGTTTCCAAAAATGCCTATGTCATCATTTGGTCCATTCGCCTTCCGACGGCCATTATGGCATTACTGGTAGGCGCCTCCTTGGGCATTGCTGGTGCTGGCATGCAGACTATACTTGATAACCCGTTATCTAGCCCGTATACACTTGGTATATCGGCAGGGGCTGGCTTCGGTGCTTCTCTCATGGTAGTTGTAGGTGCTAGTGCATTAGAGTTTTTAGGTGTCTTTATGGTTCCATTCGGCGCCTTCGTATTTGCTAGCTTGACGAGCTTCTTTATCTATTCCATCAATAAGATTAAGAATTTCTCTTCTGAAACGATGATACTCGCTGGTATCGGCATGATGTTCTTGTTCCAAGCGCTTCAATCCTTGATGCAATATATGGCATCTCCTGAGGCTCTTCAAAACATCGTATTCTGGACGATGGGTAGCTTAGCGAAAGCAAACTGGATTAATATCTCCATCGTTCTCATCGTGCTAGTTATCATGCTTCCACTCATGATGCGTGAATCTTGGCGTTTAACGGCTTTAAAATTAGGCGATGAAAAGGCCTCTGGTTTAGGTGTTGATGTTGAAAGCTTGCGCGTAAAAGTATTTGCTTTCATTTCCATCATCACTGCTGTAGCCGTTTCCTTTGTTGGAACTATTGGTTTTATCGGTATTGTAGGTCCACATATTGCACGTATGCTCGTAGGTGAGGATCAACGGTATTTCTTGCCTCTATCTGCAGTGTGTGGCATGGCGATTTTGTCTCTCGCATCTATTGCTAGTAAAATGCTCGTTCCTGGGGCGATGTTCCCAATCGGTATTGTGACAGCAATCATTGGTGTACCTTTCTTCTTCTCGTTGGTATTAACTAGGAAAAGGAGCTATTTCAAATGATTGAAGTTCATAATTTAACCTTTGGCTATTCCTCTACGGAAGACGGACAAATCTTAAAGGGCGTTGATTTTGCTGCGAAAACAGGAAAGTTGACGGTTCTTATCGGTACTAATGGTGCTGGTAAATCTACACTGTTAAAAACAATTATGGGTATCTTGAACGGCAAGGGCGACATTACCATCAATGGTAAATCTGTAGCTGAATATTCTACAAAGGATTTCAGTAGTACAGTGAGCTATTTGTCTCAAGATAATGACTGTAGAGTCAATTTGACTGTTTTTGAAGTCGTTATGTTAGGGCGCATGGGATCCATGTCCTTCCGTGTTAGTGATGAGGACATTGCAGCTACGCAAGAGGTGTTGGAACGGTTGAACTTGCAACGCTTTGCATCGCGTAGCATTATGGAGCTCAGCGGTGGTCAACGCCAACTTGTGTTCATGGCGCAGGCCCTAGTAAAAGAACCTAAAATCTTAATTCTTGACGAACCGACGAGTGCTCTAGATTTGCACAAGCAATTTGACTTGTTAACATTGCTAAAAAATCTGACTCAAGAAAATGATTTTACAACACTTGTAACATTGCATCATCTTGATTTGGCGGCTATGTTCGCAGATGAAATCATCGTGCTCAAAGAGGGTAGAGTATACGCTCAAGGCGCACCGAAAGACATCTTTACAGAAGCCATGATGGAAGATGTATACCGTGTTAAAACTAAAATCTATATGGACGATAAAGGTATGCCTCATGTCATTCCATTAGAAGCTATTAACAGATCAACGCATCAGTTCAATAAATAAAATAAGCTGAAATCTTTGCAGAGCATTGATTTCAGCTTATTTTTGTTGGGAAAAATATTAAGTTTCTACAAATCATTT
>CALGLI010000121.1 GCA_937930265.1 uncultured Veillonella sp.
AGAAGAGGCCATTCAAGCTTTATATAGTCCTTCAGAAACAGGGATTCGAATATGGCACTCGGAAGAACTAAATTTAGAGGCTGTATTGCAATATATGCCAGGTCAACGGAAAGAAGGCTTACTTAGTTTACTCTTAACCTATGAAGGGGATGGAATCTATCATATCAACTTCCGATTAGGTGTGGATCCATCGGGACAACCATGTATTTGGGTGGGCACTATACAAGGGTATAAAGAAGGTTTAGATAAGGCGAAAAAGCTAACGAAAAAAATGCATGGCTATCGTCCTAAGAACTTTATGTTCTTTTTATTACGCCAATTAGCTACATGCTTAGGGATTGAGACATTGTATGCAGTGTCAGATGAAGGATTCTACACGAATACGCATTTAATTCGTTTCAATCGTCATAAATTAGTGAAATTTGATGACTTTTGGGAAGAACTAGGAGGACATGTATGGGAAAAAGATTCCCGATTCTTTGTGATTCCTTTAGCAGAGGAACGTAAAACCTACGAAACAGCAAAAACACATAAACGCAACATGTATCGCAAACGCTATGAAATGTTAGATACTTTTATAGAAGAAATTCAACAGCAAGGAAAGACCTTCTTGCGTAACCAATAGGAGGATACAATATGAAATGTCCTTATTGTCATCATGACGAAATCAAAGTGACAGATTCACGGTCTACGGACGATAATAATATTCGTCGTCGTCGAGAATGTATGAGCTGTGGCAAGCGATTTACGACCTATGAAGTTATCGAAGATTTACCGATTATGGTGATTAAACGAGAAAAAAGAATTATTTGATCGCTCCAAATTGATGAATGGTTTGTGGAGATCTTGTAGTAAACGAGGTATTTCTACAGATCAATTAGAATCGATTGTAAATGAGACGGAAAAGCAAATTCGCATGGAAGTAGAGCAAGAAGTGACGACGGAGCGAATTGGTGAAATTGTATTATCCTTGTTGAAAGATGTAGACCAAGTTGCATATGTACGATTTGCCTCCGTGTATCGACAATTTAATAATGTAGAAAGTTTCTTACAAGAATTACATGACCTATTGGACAATCATGGAAAGGATACAACACATGAGTGAGTTACATCCAATTATTAGTGCCCGTTTTTCAGACCATGTAGATACATTGAGTGCTACTTATGAAGTGATGGGCGTTATTGAAGCCATGGCAGAGCGTTGTAAAGCAGCGCTGGCCGCAGGCAATAAAATTTTATTTTGCGGTAATGGTGGATCCGCCGCAGATTCTCAACATTTAGCAGCAGAATTAGTAGGACGCTTTCAAAAAGAGAGACGTTCTTTAGCTTCCATTGCATTGACTACAGATACGTCTATTTTAACGGCAGTAGGCAATGATTATGGGTATGATGAAGTATTTGCCCGACAAGTAGATGGCTTAGGCCGTTCTGGAGATATTTTGATTGGTATTTCCACATCTGGTAATAGTAAAAATGTGGTGAAAGCCGTAGAATCTGCTCGCAATATTGGGATGCATACCTTTGCCTTTACTGGTGAAGGTGGTGGAAAGTTGGCAGAATTATGCGATTTAACTTTTGCAGTACCATCTAAAGTGACAGCTCGC
>CALGLI010000122.1 GCA_937930265.1 uncultured Veillonella sp.
ATTTTAAAGAAAAGCAAAAATTGGGGATGTATAGGGTTAATCTATCTACAGGACGAGTAGATAAGTCTCTGGATGTGGGTATAAAAGAAAAATTAAGCTCCGGTTGGGTGAGTTTTATTCAAGGTAATTCCATAGAGTTTGTGAATAGACCGTTCCCATTGCGAAGTAATGAGGTCTATATCAAAGATATATCTCCTGATGATAATCGATTCTATGAGAAAATCTACCATGTCCAACTCTTCGATGTAGAAATAGACTTCAAACGAGTTCTGAAATGCTGGCAAGAGAAAAAGGTGTCTGAATCAGATATTATGAAACTTTTATCCCATAGACGGTTTGAATCTATTCGTATGGAATTAGTAGCCTTTTTAAAGTCTAACAATATTTCTATGGAAGATTGTCGTGTAGTTGATATAGATGGGTATAAAGAATGGTTATTACACTGTGATACAGAACGTGCGAATATAACGCCTTATCATGAAAATACATTACTAGATCCGAATCTAGGTCACTGGGAACTTTACGAAGAAGCATTGGATACAGATATCGTACATACAGAAGAAGACACTTCC
This sequence comes from uncultured Veillonella sp., assembly GCA_937930265.1. GTDB lineage: Bacteria > Bacillota > Negativicutes > Veillonellales > Veillonellaceae > F0422. The sequence continues at coordinate 573 of CALGLI010000122.1, forward strand.
CAATCCTTTGTTTATGCTAGAGCCCCTCATTTAGATGTAAAAGAAACAGGTGTATGTGCTATTGATTTTGGTACTAAAAGTACGGTTGTAGCATGTCGTGATATAGATGAACGATTGTTGCGGATTGGTACAGGCGATTATACACAGGCTCCTCGTAAGGAAGATTATGAAAATCCTACAACAGTATATTTTAGCAATATTAAAAATTTCTTAAAAAATTATGCCCAGCAGTCAGGTAGACCGTATACAAAATGGGAAGATCTAATGGTATCTCACCAAGCGGCAGAACACCTATATGACAATATCGATAATAGTACTACCTACTATGCAACGTTTAGTGAATTGAAACAATGGGCGAATGATAAAAAACGCCATCAAGTCTTACAAGATGAGTCTGGTCATGAAATTGAACTAATTCCTTATTTGATAATTCAAAATCGAGCTAGATATATTGACCCTATTGAACTCTATGCCTATTATTTAGGGCTGTATATTAATAATATGACGAATGGTATTTATTTAAGCTATATTTTGTCATTCCCCGTGAACTATGGTAAAGATGTCCAAGAAAAATTATTAGAAAGTTTTAAAATCGGTTTACAAAAGTCCTTGCCACCAAGCATTTTAGAAGATGAAGAGTTAATGGAAACCTTCGAAGTCTATGCGGGTGCTAGTGAACCAGCTGCCTATGCGATCAGTGCCTTGGAG
>CALGLI010000123.1 GCA_937930265.1 uncultured Veillonella sp.
GTTATTGATGTCTTTCTTCAAAGAAGATGGATTTGGATGGTTAAGAAATTCTAAGATTTTATTGCCTTTGTATGAAGGAACTGAAGATATTATATTTTCAGACGTATTAAAAAGTAATGCCAGTAAAAAAGAACATAATATTAATTGGAGTGATGAGGCACGTATAGTTATTCCATCTAAGATACAGGACTTATATACACAAAAGGGTATTGTTTATACTAGTAAAAGCAGTTGCAAAGTTTTTTCTGCTAATGCTATTAATACGTATTATAACAACTATAAGATAGAAATATCTAAGAATAATCAAAAGCTACTTCAGATGGAGATTATTGGAGAAAACTACCAAAAAGGTTGGTGCAGATTTTCATGGGAGTCTGATGGATACTATCGAATTTATCCTAATCAGAGTACAGTTTATCGCAATAATAAAGGCTTCGTAGCGGTTATTTCTAAAGGGGTAAATATCTCAAGAGCTGAGGCGGTACTTGCTTATGCTTTAGAAAATTTTGAAGCCCCCACTCATCCTTTGATGAATGCATGGGATATAAAAATATATGATGCATTAAAAAAACTATATAACGAAGGTACTCTTACTAAAGATGAATTAAAATCTATGGTATTAAACGGTAAAGAGTTTGAAGAAGCAAATTTGGGAGAAGCTCTTATAACTACTGAAAACACAGAGATGAATTTCGAACCAATAGACTTCGGGGAAGAAGATTTTAACCGAATATGGAGTGAACATAGAGATACATTTGATAATTTTTTAAAAAATAATGCCACTCGCACATCTAAATTATATAGTGATATATGGGATATGGGACGAACCATATATACGATGGTATTGAAGAATGAGTTTTTTGATGAAATAAAACAAATCAATTCCTATGAAGATGCTATAAACTATCTTGGCAATGAATGGGAAATAAAAGAAACTTTTTATAATAAGTGCGTCCAATCCTTACTAGAAGTAGAAACAACTCGTGCCAACATTCAACCCTATGAATTAGATGTGCTACGAGATTTAAATAAAGGTCACTGGGATGTATATGAAATGCTACAACGTCCAATGGAAGCGGATGATGTATTAATTCCTGTACCTAAGGATCAAACATTGGTAGCACGGGATCCATTAGCTGATGTGAATACGAAGGCAACTTGTGCCATTGATTTTGGTACGAAAAGTACTGTAGTGGTGTACCACGATGGTAAATCATCGCTATTGCGTATTGGGGCAGCAGATCAATGGGCAGAGCCACGCATGGAAGACTATGAAAACCCAACGGCTTTACATATTATTGACTACAAACAATTTATGGAAGATTATAATAGCAAGGCAGGCCGTCCACCTACACGCTGGGAAGATATGACTGTGTCCCATCATGCAGCAGAAAAAATCTATCAAAAGGATATCAGCACTGACGTATATTATTCTGTGTTTAATGAATTAAAACAATGGGCCAATGCAGTAGGTCGTCGTCAATTGTTGCAAGATAGTACAGGCAGAAAAATAGAGTTAAAACCATATACTACATTGAAAGATGGTGATTTTGATCCTATTGAAATATATGCGTACTACCTTGGGCTGTATATCAACAATATGCAACGTGGTATATGTCTAAAATACTATTTATCATTCCCTGTAAATTATGCGTTAGATATTCGTAATCGTATCCTTGAAAGTTTTGAACGAGGGCTTCGTAAGTCATTGCCAGAACGGATTCTTAATCACGAGGGGACTATGAAACGTTTTAAAGTAAAAGCTGGCGCTAGTGAACCTGCTGCCTATGCCTTGAGTGCTTTAAAATCCTATGGTGTGGAACCAGATGAAAAAGAACAAGCTCAAGCACATACCTACGGTGTCTTTGATTTTGGCGGTGGTACTACGGATTTTGACTTTGGCATTGAATATATTCCTGATAACAATGATTATTTCTATGAAATTAAGCAATTTAATAATGGTGGTGACCCATTATTAGGTGGAGAAAATATTATCAATATTCTAGCTTATGAAGTGTTTAAAGCAAATCAACAAGTGATGCGTGATAATAAGATTACCATCGTTATCCCTAATGATAAATGCAAACGCTTCGATGGTAGCCAAATGCTTGTTAAGGATATGGATGATGGAGATCAAGTTTCTTATCTAAATCTAAAATTATTGGCGAGCCGCATGCGTTCCATTTGGGAAGAAAAAGGCGACTTCAAAGATGAATTTAGTACGGGTGACATCAGTATCGATTTATACTCAACGAATGAAGAAAAAATACCAGTACGTATTAAGGTGAATGTACCTATGTTACAAGGTGTCATCACAGAGCATATAAAAGATGGTATCGACAACTTTATGGGTACATTTAAACGGGCCTACACTGCTAATGAAAGCGAATGGACATGGCCATTACACATCTTACTAGCAGGTAATTCATGCAAAGCTCGTTTATTACAAGAGCAATTGGTAATACGCCTGATGGATGAGTTAGAAGCCATGTCTAAACGATTGCATAAAGATGTATCAGATATTTTCCGATTATATCCTCCATTAGGTTCATCTTTTAATGTAGAAGCATTAGTAAAATCAATTACAGCTTCTGGAACGAAATTTACAGAGGAACAACAAAATATTCTTGATACGATGCTATATACAGAAACGAATGCATAGAGACAGTATTATCATCTAATATGATAGTTAAAGAGGAGACATATATGCAAAATTTTGAAACCATGCGCACAGGCAAAACTGGCGTTGCATTTGGCTTAATTCGTAGCCGTGATGGTGCAGGCGATGTACATAT
>CALGLI010000124.1 GCA_937930265.1 uncultured Veillonella sp.
ATAAAATTTGTTGTTTTCCCTGCATTCAATAACGTTGGAGCCGACCCCAATTCAGACTTTATCGAAAATCCTACAACTGGCTTATACCCTGTATTAATATCAATAATTTCTATAGTAATGTCACTTTTATCCTTTGCTGGCGCAGAAAGTTTATAACACAAAATTTTCTCCATAAACCTTTCAGTATCTACTACCTCAAATGCACCTTTTGCCTTTTTATTTTTTATTTCAGTTAATAATTTTTCAGCTTCTCTTTCAAACTCAGCTGCCAATATCTCTTTAACTTTTAGTCCATTAACATATATGTTTATAATATCTCCAGCTGCATATTCTTTAATCTCATCTTTAATTTCTTCTCGAATTACTTTAATTATTGGAAAATATACATCTTCCATTTTCCTTAATTCGCTATCTGCTGCATAAATTCTTCCTTCACCTAAAAGCTTTAGTAAAACATATATTTCAGACCATTCTCCTTTATTTCCTCTAAGCATAATTACCCCCACATAATAGAAAGCTGTTCGTAATTTACCTCATTCTGATATTCTTCTCTTTTTTCTTGATGTAAGCATTTTTTTATTTCTTCTGCAATTGCTCTTATAACTGGTACAGTCACTGAATTTCCAAATTGTTTATATAAATGGGTATCTGCTACCACCAATTTAAAGTCATTTGGGAACCCTTGTAATCTTGCCCATTCTCGAGGTGTCATTTTTCTGATATATTCTCTATTAACCTCACCTTTTATATGCGTAAGTGGCGTGAAATCACTTAGTCGTTTATCAATTATAAGATTCCGTTCTCTTCCCATTCCACCGCATACAATCGCTCCAGCCACAGAATCACTCGATCTAATTTCATATCCAAATCCATTTCCCTTAGATATATGCCGTTCTTTATGCTTTTTTAAAGACTCTAAATATGTTGTTGATAAATAGTATTTTGAAGATACTTCTTTTTCTTCTACAATATCACTTATCACTTTTGTATCATCTGTTTTCTGAGGAAACTTAAAACTCACTGGTGCTACATCATTTCTAAAAGCAACTATATATATGCGTTCTCTATTTTGTGGAACCCCAAAATTTTTACTATTTAGAACTTCAAAAAAAACTTTATAACCTAAGCCCTGCAAAATATTTTGTATGACTGCAAATGTACGTCCTCTATCATGACGGAGAAGATTTTTAACATTTTCACAAAATACCACTCGTGGTTTATGTGCTCGAACAATTCTTGCAACATCAAAAAATAATGTTCCTCTTGCATCTTCAAACCCTTTTCTTCGTCCAGCAAGTGAAAATGCTTGGCAAGGAAATCCTGCAAGTAAGATATCATGCTTAGGAATATCATTTTCATATACTGTAGTTATATCGCCAGCTATATCAATATTATCATTAAAATTAGCCTTGTATGTTTCTACTGCCTTCTTATCCCACTCACTAACAAACACCGTTTCAATTTCTGAACCAAATGCTTGATCAAACCCAAGCCTTATTCCTCCAATCCCCGCAAATAGATCTACTGCTTTATACATGTTAATCACCCTCATTAATGTTTAATAAAATCTTATTTATTACGGTTCAACTAATTCATGAATCATAATAAATGGATACCTCTATACTATTTTCTAATTAAATCGACAAAAAGATATTTCTATACTTATCTTATCATAGAACGACTATACCTGCGATGTTCAATTATAAAACTTAAATACACTAATACAAAAAGCGAACCCCATCTCATGGTTCGCTTTTTCTCATTAATTATGTTATTCAGCTTTCTCTGCTATTTCTCTTCCTTTTTCTGTGACTTTCAGTATGATTTTTTCTGGTGACAAGCAGTCCAAGAGATAGGTCCCGCCTAACACGTTAAGATATTTACTGAGCTCTCGTACTAATTCTGCAGTGATGGTAATGCCTTCTCCTCGAAGTGCCAACAAAGCATCCAAGAAGGCATGGACGATGCACGGGTTGTTGGATGTATTACGCTCTAATATATCTGTGATAAAGCTAGCTTGTTCACACACTAGTTTTGTTAGTTCAAACGGGTCAGATCGTTGTCCATCATAGGTCAATCGTCCGATCCACCACAATCGAGCCACCCCTTGTCGAGTCAGCGATACCCGTGGACCCATACCAAAGAAAAAATGATTCCGTATGGTATCCACCGAGGATTGTCCGTCAATATTCCAACGGTATTTAATATATTTCCAGAAATGACCAAGTCCTAAGCCAGCCCACAACCGTTCGTCCGACGCTTGGGAATCTGTCAAAAACTGTAAATTACCATACACAATTTCCACATTCTTCGCTTCTGTAGCAAAGGGATTCTCCCCGTCCATAATCACTTCAAAATCTGGAATATCCTCATAGGACGTAGGTAAAAATAGCATTCCCTCTAATTTTTCTTCTAGCCATGTTGCATCATCCGCATCAAATCGTGGTTTCCAAATGTCTAAATTACTCTTGATAATATCAATGCTATCTTGGGAGATTAATTCTAATTTCATAGTTCATCGTCTCCTACCGAATCCATTCCATACACCAGGGTACTGAAAGCCCCTGAAATAGGATTATGCAACATTTTCTGAGCTAACTCCATCATAGAATATTCCTCAAAGGCATCGCTTTCCAATTAAACAATCAAAACTTCGTTTCAACACACTGCGAATCGTGCGGTACCAAATTTTATCATCATAGTCCATCCGTTCTTCCACACGCATTTGTTTCAATTCCGACAGCACATAGATAAGGGCTGGAATGATCGTCATAGAGTGCAACACATTACGCATAGACACATTCCCAAAGATGGCTTTATAACTCATATAATCATGAACTGGCAATTTAATGATAATTTTCTGTTGTTCATAATCCACCACCATATGTTGGTAGCTTTCATCCGGATGTTTCGTAATCGTAAAAATAGATGGCGTGTTGGATAAATCATCCACTACTTTTTCAATATCTGTATCAAAGGTATCCCCTACGGCAAGGATGCATCCTTCCTCGATTTCAAAGGATTGTCCCACATAATCTTCGTGAAAGTTCGACGACGTGTAGTTCGGAATGTCTTCCTTTGCCACAATGAATGTACAGATTTCTAAGCGACCATTGATTTCCTTATCCAGCAATAAACATTGCAATGATCGTTCTCTCGACTCGTACACACGGCGAAAGCCCGTTTGAGCGCACTCAAAGTGATAGGCATACACGGCACGCCCTTCAAAGATAAGTGCATCCAATGCAGAACAAGATAAGTTCGCCTCTAAGGTAACTTTCACATCGTATCCATCATTGGCGAGCTGTATATCTACTTGAAAGGAACTGTCTACATAATCATCAGAATAGTTTGCTAAAACCGGATACGGATACAGCTTTTGTCTTATTTCCATAGGCTACTACCTCCATCGAACAGAAGTCTTTATAATCGATGCGAACCGTAATCCGCAATGGTGTATCTTTCAGAAAGGTTAATCCACGAATACGATTCCCTTCCATGTAGCAATTGGGGTTTCCCGTGCAGTCCACCTCTAACAGGTTCGCCCGATAATGACTACTTTCTGCCACCATAAATACATCCATCATGCCATTTTGGGCGTGTACCTTGGGTACAAACACAATCTGGTAGATTCCTTCTTTGCGGTTTAAACAGATGATTCTAGATCGTTTGAAAGGAATCACTGAAACGCGCTTTTGTGCCGTCATTTGTCGGTCTCCTCCGCGAGCAGGCGCCATTGTCCGCTGTCTCCGTTGTCGTGTAATGCGCTTTTGACCGAGACCCCCTTCTAATTGTTGCGTCTTCGCCTCTTTGTGCATTTCATAATCTTCAAATAAAGGGTCATCTCCCTTTTTGCGACTCTTTGTAACTAGTGGCTTTTGTTTATTCACCTCAATATGGCGAATCCGATCCGACACATGATCTACCTGTTGTTTCTCATCTCCTCCCGTTTCAATGGCTGGCAACAGTTCGCCTACGGCAGGGTCCAAACTATCTTGTACATCTTCACTTTGCAAATTCTTCAACTGTTCTTTCATAAACTTCGTGAAAGAAGACAGTAACTTCCGTGCCTCTTCTGGTCTATCTGCTCGTTCTACTTCCCATTCCATGTGCTGTGGATTTTCTAAATTACGCAAATACCCGTTGAGTTCTTGCCCTTTAATATATACAGTTCCCCCAAAAGGGATCACCCCGTTGATACGATCTTTATCTAAAATTTTCATGCCCGTTTCACGAATCATCGCCACACGACGGCATGTTTGTAGTTCTTCACTAATCATCAGGCGTAATTGTAATTCTCCTCGCATGCCTGGCTTGTCCACCGTCATCGTAAACGTAGGGCATGTTTCTTCATCGCCCGTCAATACACGGTAATACACGTCGGCATAGCCTTTTCTAAGATCTGGACGTTCAATTTTTCGTTCTGCATAGCGCTCGATGAGTTGTGGTAAGGTCTCTTCCGAGATTTCTTGATTTCCTACTTTCACCACCAATGTACCCGACAGGATCGCATATAGGAATCCATCAAGGATAGCCCCAATCATATCGTCTTCCCAATGGGCAAAACTGTGAAAGCCCACTACAAACACATCGGTACCATAGCAATCGGAAGACCGTGTAAAGTTTGGATCTAAGGAATAGGATTTCCAAATCGGCGTATTTTTATCTTGTCCATAAAAGCCTGTACCTTGCGTAATACTTCCATCCTCTTGGGTAAAGGAAGTCAGGCGAGACACACCTTGGTAGGCAGAGATACCATCTTTTGCTACCGTACTATAGAACACGGTACGCAATCTAGAACATGCATAGGGTGCAAACTTACCAATCCCGAAGGATCCCCCTTTGGTGCCACTTTTATCGGAGGCACCAGATGATTTTATCAAATTGCACCAAGGTGAATTATAGGTATCCTTGGCTCCCGTCAAGCCCGTTGTATGGAAGTCGCTTATGCGCAAACAGGTCACCATCATTTCATGAGTGGCATCTATAGCTGCTCTGTAAAACTTACGAGCCTTGTCAGATTGCTGGATAGACCAAAATTGGTATCCCCTCTGCAAGGCATCCTGCAAGGAATCGATACCTGGTATGTCATTAGTGGGAATCGAAAAGGCATTAAACTCAACGCGTACTGGTTCTTTGCTACCATCACTAGCATCTAATGAGTTCTGACAAATTTCTCGGGCTAATGAAGTAATAGGAGACCCGTTAAAGGTCTCCACTCCAGAATCTGCTATACCATAAATTTGTCCATTGTCATTAGATGGAAAGCGCCAATCTTTTTTATCAACTTGTGTCGTCATTGTCTTACCACCATTCATTAATATATGTATTTTGTCTTGGGTAGGCCCGATTTAGCACTTCTAATATATCATCTGGTCCTTCTAGTGTTTCTTCAAAGGCAAGTTCTGTAGCACTCATACGCCCCATAAGTAATAAACTCAAGGCCCCTACGGAGAACACTAATTTTGCGTTGATGTCCACATGTTCTTTGTGTTTCACCACTTGCGCTTTCCCCTCTTTATAAGACACCACATAGGTACCGTGATTCCACTCACATAATGAATCTTTTACGCCAAATTGGATTGCTCCTTCTAAGGCTACCGGCACGGGAATGCTTTCCATAGCTAGTTTCACATCTACGATACGACTCATCATAAATGGCATCGTACTATGTCCTGTTTTTCCATCTGTGTGAAAGATGTAGCCTTGGTCAATCATGCCTTCGTTCCAACGTACGCTGTCACCTTGGGAACGATGGTTGTACAAGAAGTTCAACAATGCTTTTTGCGCTCGGCGAGTGGTGTACACAAACTCGCTCACTGCAATCTCAGGCGCTCCTAAACGATAGAAACAGTAGCCTTCTAATTGCCCAGAATCATTTTTTACATATCCCACTTGCACGCCTTCTGCAAAAATAGATTCCAACAGACGAACCCATTCTTTTTCTTTTCGTACCGCATAACCAGACAATGGTTTTGTGTACGTTTCATAAACGCCTGCTAAGCGTTTCCATTCACGGGGGGAACGCAACATGCCAAAGGATAAGGTTTTATCTAGTTTCTTTAACAGAGGCGCCAAGTCATCCAATTTCATAGTTTGTACCCATTGATGAGCGTACAAATCCCAGCCATAGTTTTGATAAAATCCTGCAGAAGATGGCATTAAAATGGTTAAGCCTTGTCCACGTTCTTTCAATTCCCCTAAGGCTGCTTTCAATAATTTTTTACCGACCCCGCTGCGTCGTACAATCGGATCTGTGGCAACCCCTACCATGTACGACATAGGAAGGTCCACACCGCGAACACGAATAGTATTTTGTCGTAAATGGACAGTGCTCACCAAATAACTACGGTCGATGCCCACCATCGTATTGTCTGCTTCATAGGCCGTATCAAAATAGTATTTAAAAAATGGATGATCCTCTGGTTCAAAACAATAGGCCCACAAACGTTTTACTTCTTTTGTGTCTGACTCTTTGGCAATTCTAAATTTCAAAATAATCCCTCTTCCATCGCTATGGTACATAGAAAACAGTTCGAATACTTTATGGTATTATTATATAAAAAAATAAGGGCCTACTGCTAGACCCTTTATACACTTCTTTTATGAAAGTTTACAGATACATGAATACACCATCCAAAAACAATTTTGCTCCATATCCGAATAGAATCAATCCACAGATGCGGTTAATCCACACCAGTTGCGAAATCTTGATCCGCTTTGCTAATTTATGAATGATCGTGGACAATGCTCCAAACCATGCAAAGGCAGATACGATATATCCTAGTAGGAAATAGAGGGAGGCTTCCTCTGGAATACTGGCTTTCACAGCACCGAACATCATTGTCACATCGATGAGCGCCTGTGGGTTCAGCCATGCCACCGCAAAGGCAGTGGACACAATGTTCCAAATAGTCACATTCGTATCCACATGAGACACATTCGGTTCTGAATTAAACACAGTATAGCCCATGTAAAAGATAACCGCCCCACCTAGCAATAAAACGATGCCTTTCAAAAATGGCCATATATCAAAGATGGCACCAACGCCATAAAAGGCTGATACACTCAAGGTAAGGTCGAAAAATGCCACGATTAAAATGGTGGTGATAATGCGGGATACCTTTTGCACCAGCGCTGTATTAATGATAAATAGATTCTGCATCCCTATGGGCGCCAACACAGCAAAACCGATTAGTAGTCCTTCCCAAAAATAAGTCATATTGGCTCCTTTCATTATCTACATCAATCCCGTTACTACTTGGTCATGATAGACCTTGACCATCTTGCACAGTATCAACAAGCGAACGTAGGCTACATCGCCAAGGACAAACGTTTCCTTAACTAGAAAGAAAATAAAACTCCTAGGAACCTACTATGTGTCCCTAGGAATTATACAGTGTCTGTTACGCATTATCTTCGCAAGCACCTTGTTTGGCACAACGAGCATCATATTTTTCTGCAAAATGATCTGGGTTGTACGATTCTTTCGCCATGCGAAGCCCTGGTAAGCCCATATCTTCTTCACGGTTAATAAACTTCGTATCAGCGAACTCATGACGAATAAATTCATTATTAATAGCTTGGTACAAACCACGGATAGTTGGGTTTGCTTTTTCAATATGAATGAGTGCCATATGTTCATTCAACATTTCTCCAATGGTGAAAGCCTCTACTCGTCCAAACAGTTTAATGCATCCTCCCACAAGGCCCAATGCATCCCAATGATCGAAGAGCAAGTTAATAGCGGTTAGCTCATCTTCGATGCCTTCTTCATGGTGTGTTTCCACCCACTGCGATGCCGCTTCACGACAAAGAGGAATCGTATTTTCATCAATTGGCATATATTCATAATTAGAATATTGCATGCGGAATTGATTTAAATGATTTTTCTTTTGGCGTAACTTTTTACCGGATAAAGTAATCATATCTTCCGTACGGTAAATATATTCAAAGTTATCACGATCTGGTGTAAATTCATAACAGTCTGGGCATAGCTTTTGCATCCGCTCCACCATAATCGGGTTCACGCCTTTCAACAAGAACGGAAGTTCGTTTTCTTTGAACCATTGCTTGGCCATATCTAAACCATCTATAAATTTAGCATCTTTTCCAGCAAACGGTGGCAACATAAATGGAGATTCCGTCACTCCACCACCTTTAATAAATAACACACCTTCTTCTTCTGCCCAAGTAATGCCATAAATATCTTGCCACATAAACAACGTAGTAAAACTATTATCTGACGCTTCATAATGATGCTCTGAGAAATACGCATCAATACGGAGCTTATCTTCTAAGGTAAAACGCTTAAAGTCTAAAATAGGACTCGCCTCCTAATACACTGATTGTATGATATAACATTACTATTATATGCTATTCATCGATAAAATTCAATGCAGGAAAGCCTCTTCATTTACGTTTTGTGATTTTTATCTATTTTCGAAAAATTTTGGTATAATAAACTTGTCACTATATCCCATTCCGTGACGGAAAGGGGGTGTTATTAATGTCAGAATTTATTTTCCTGTTACTCGTTACTATCATAGCAAATGTTATTAGTTATTTGATTTGCAAATGGCTAGATAGTAACAACAAATAGTGACTAGCCAAAGCTGTAACATATACGGCAAAGAAAAAGCACAGGGCGGCAACCCTGTGCTTTTTTGGTGTATCAATGCCAGATACATTTCCTGTTGTTTTAACTCACCATTATTGTACCACAAGTTAAAACAAAGGTAAATAACCTCAAAGCGCCATTGTAGGGTCGGTCTTTCTTGCCCTTTTATCTGGTAAAATTCCACAAGCGCAAGAAGAGCACGGTGTGCCTCGAACAAACATTATGAAATACCGTTTGTGAGGGGTATACCGTGCTCTTCCCTTATACTCAATTAAGAATGGCAAGAAATCCGATGTTAGAACAAGCTTTCGTCCTCTTTTAACTCTTCTCCAGCGATAACCGCCACAGAGGCAATTTTATCTCCTTCGTCTAAGTTCTGTGTTTTCACACCAGAGATGGCTTTACTTTTCTTCACGGCAATATCGTTTACATCAAAGCGAATGATTTTACCTTGTTCGGAAATTAGCATCATTTCATCGTTGTCATTCACGATTTCTACGGCTACGACCTCGCCAGTTTTGTCGGTGATTTTAAAGTTTTTCGTTCCTTTACCACCACGTTTTTGCACTGTGTAGGAACTTTCCACATTACGTTTGCCATATCCTTCTTCACTGATGGTGAATACTTGGCATTCTTCGCCTGTACCGTGAATAATGCTAGCACCTACCACTTCGTCACCAGCGTTGAGGTTGATTCCTTTCACACCACGAGCGGCACGTTTTAACAAACGTACGTCACTTTCATGGAAACGAATGGCCATACCTTTTTTCGTACCTAGCAATACATCTTGGTTGCCATAGGTCAAGCCTACAGAGATCAACTGATCCCCTTCGTCCAATGCCACTGCATTCAAGCCACCACGGCGGATGTTGCGGTATTCATCGATGGATGTCCGTTTCACAACGCCTTGTTTTGTGACCATGAACAAGTTCACATCGCTAGAGATGCGTTCTAAGTCAATCATGTTCGTCACTGTTTCCCCTACGTTAAGAGGAAGTACGTTGATGATGGCTGTACCACGAGAGTTACGGCTCGATGCTTCTGGCACTTCATAAGCTTTCAAACGGTACGCACGGCCCGTGGATGTGAAGAATAACAATGTATTATGGGTCCGCACATGCATAATTTGCGCCACATAATCATCTTCTTTCGTTTTCATACCCACAACGCCCACTCCACCTTTATGTTGGTTGCGGTACACATTGGCATTCATGCGTTTGATATAGCCTTGACGAGTTAAAGTAATGACCATTTCTTCGTCAGCAATTAGATCTTCTACATCGAAGTCAGACGTATCAATCGTAATTTCACTACGGCGTTTGTCGCCATATTTTTCTTTCATGGCAATCAATTCTTCTTTGATGATGTCACGTTGACGTGCATCGGAGGCTAAGATCGCTTTCAAGTCCGCAATCAACACCAATAATGCCGCATGCTCTTCTTCGATTTTTTCACGTTCCAAACCTGTTAAACGAGCTAAACGCATATCTAAGATAGCATTCGCTTGAATTTCTGTAAGGCTGAACTTTTCAATCAAAGCAGTGCGAGCAATATCTGTAGTTTGAGAGCTGCGGATGGTGTGGATCACTTCATCAATATGATCTAAAGCGATTAACAAACCTTCTAATACGTGGGCACGAGCTTCTGCTTTTGCCAAGTCGAACTCAGTACGGCGTACAATGACTTCTTGGCGGTGCGTTAAGTAGTGACCTAATACTTCTTTCAAAGTCAATACTTTTGGATGGCCTTTCACGAGCGCCAACATAATCACGCCGAATGTATCTTGTAATTGTGTGTGTTTATATAATTTGTTCAACACGATATCTGGTTGCACGTCAGCACGCAATTCGATGACGATGCGAAGACCTCGGCGGTCACTTTCATCACGAAGGGCGGTAATGCCGTCCACCACTTTATCACGGCTTAAATCTGCAATGGTTGCAATCAAGCGTGCTTTATTCACTTGGTACGGAATTTCTGTGACTACGATACGGTGTTTACCTTTCGTCATAGCCTCAATATGAGCTTTCGCACGCATTTTGATGCTACCACGACCTGTGGCGTAGGCTTTTTTAATGCCCTCACGACCAAGGATAGACGCCCCTGTTGGGAAGTCTGGACCTTTGATAGCCGTCATCAATTGGTTCACATCCACCTCTGGATCATCGATGAGCATCACGAGACCATCTACCACTTCCCCTAAGTTGTGTGGCGGAATATTCGTCGCCATCCCAACGGCAATACCGGCGGAACCATTGATCAACAAATTCGGAATCTTAGCAGGAAGTACAGTTGGTTCTTCCAAAGATTCGTCATAGTTCGGCATGAAGTCCACGGTTTTCTTCTCGATATCTGCTAGCATTTCTGTCGCAATACGAGACATACGAACTTCTGTATACCGCATAGCCGCAGCAGAGTCGCCGTCGATGGAACCGAAGTTGCCATGACCATCCACCAGTGGATACCTTGTATTAAAATCTTGGGCCAAACGCACCGTTGCGTCGTACACAGAGCTATCACCATGTGGATGGTATTTACCCAGTACGTCGCCAACGATACGAGCCGATTTTTTGTACGGTTTCGACGGTGTCATGCCTGTTTCATGCATCGCATATAGAATACGACGGTGTACAGGTTTCAACCCATCGCGTACATCTGGAAGGGCGCGCATAACGATAACGCTCATCGCATAATCGATGTAGGAGCTGCGCATTTCTTTATCGATTTGGACTGGCACAATCTTGCCATGACTCCAAGCCTTTTCCTCCATTGTATCACCTCATTTTTAAAAACGAATTTTATAACTAATCTATTATACCATTTTATGCACTTTTTTTCTATCTTTTTACATGAAAGTTTCTATACACTCAAATATAAACAATTATGAACGCATATGTTGTATAAATATTCTTATGTTTTTATTTCTGAAAGTCTAACATGGTCTCATTTAATCGGTTCATACGGAAATGCTCCACCACATCAATCATAAAGCGTTCATCATGGATAGGATTCACATCCATTTTGAATAGGTGTGACGTACAATGACAATCACTGCAACCAAAGCCTTTCACCTCGTCTACACTAATCGCCTTCATTGCCTTTGCCAATTCACATTCTAAATCACTAGAGCTACGAATCGGTAAGGCTGCCACAACAGTGCTGACACTGCGCAAATAGTCCAGATGCCAATGTTTTTGTTTCCGCTTCCGTTTATGACGTTCTATGCGTTTCTCTAAATTCGCCTTCGCTGAACCTACATACACATAATACCCTGAATCAAAGTGCATATCGCCCTTACTGCCAATGGTTACGGTCACTGGCTCTTCCACCTGCAAGACCATAAGGTAATCCCCTCGGTCCTCCGCTTCTCGTTGCACCTCTACATCATTGTACAAGCACTCACGTACCACTGTAGGTTTAGTAAACTCTGGTGTCCACTGCAATGCCATAGCCTTCCAGTCTAACTGCGGTGCTACCTCTATAAATGTCTTCGTAAATTCCAAATCCGTGTGAAAGTCTGGAGAAAACCACAGAGCTCGTTCCCACTGCACTAAGAACAGAATCCCCGTACGATATCCTTCTTGTTGTAACTCTTGGAGATGCAACAAATGTTTTCGACCTCTTTCTGTCACCGCATCAGGGAACATGGCTCCTTGATCACCAAATAAGGTACAGGACTTCACTTCTAATAAAAAGTGTTCTTCCTTATCATTGGTGAGCAACAAGTCAAAGCGACTATGATCCACCGTATACTCTCGTCGTACCACTCGCCATTCTTCCCATCCTGGAATGAGTTGTTCCCCGATCATGTACTCCGCCATGTCATTACAATAATTAGTATCTAACATAATGGGCACTCCATCACGTTCAATGCCAATGACACGATATTGCGTTTTCGCACCTTCTTTTGGATGATGCACTACATACATCTTCACACCTACAAATAGGAGTTCCCACATACGACCTGGATTCGGCAAGTGGGCCGCAATCATCTGTCCCTCTAATTCTAAATGGACCACAAATCGGTTCGGTCGCTCTACAAACGTAGCAACCTGTACATTTTCATATAATACTTTCATATATTTCCTTATGTTCTATCACTTCATATAAAATCATTACTAACCCATCTTCGTATCGTATTCTACGATAGACGCAATACATAGTACTTGATATGCTAGCCTTCTTCCTGTGGCATCCTACAGAGAACGTAATGCATACTAGGCTAGTTATATCAGTACTATATTCCTTAACTCTTATAATTTTATATCAAAATGTATCCTTACTATATGGTAAGTGTACACAAACACTTGTGCATATAACTCGATTTATGCGTTATATATATCAAGATTGATATACAATAACATTCATACTCACCACTAACAGACAACGTCTTCATTTATGATACACACCACACCTATCATACACATTACACATATATGACGCATTTGCAGATACGCTTACTTCTGCAAAGTACTATCATGATCCAGTATATACCTATGTACTCATAGTAACATATACACTACCCTGTGGATAACCATGTGAATATCCTGTGTCTATATTGTGTGTAATCCTAAAGTTATTCACTACTTACTCACTGGTATGTGTATAACTATGTGTTTATCTTGTGTATACTCTGTGTGTAATTCGAGGCTACCTCAGATATACTTTTATTTTCATCTTAACTTAATCACTTTTTGTGGATAATTCTGTGTGTAACTTCAAATTTCCCGTGCATAAGCCGTGTATTATTTGTGAATAAAATTCGTTGCCTCAGCTACATACAAGAACTACTTCTTATAGTATACTAAGAGCATAGGCTTTCGCCTAGTCATGTATAGCAATTTCTACGATCTATATTCCTTACATACGATTCTATGATTTCACAGTTTCAAATAAAGAATATATTCTATACATGTAATAACTAACGTACACGTAGGCATCCTTTCCTTCGGTAGATTCATGAGACACTTCTATCTTATAGCCGCTTCGTAGGAACAATGCCTACTTTCATACATACACATAAACAATATTTACTCAATTTTAAGGAGATACACATGGCACAAGTGGCAGGCAATTTACAACGTATCCGCAATGGGAAACGCACGTACGCGATTACCCCTCGCATTCCCGGTGGTTTCGTACAACCTCAAATGTTACAAAAATTTATCGACGTGGCAAACACATTCCACGCAACATTGAAAATTACAGGTGCTCAACGCATTATGATTACCAACTTAAACGCAGAAGATGTGGACAAAGCGTGGGCCATACTCGGCATGGAACCAGCGCACACCGTGTCCAATCGTGTTCGTTCTGTGAAAGTCTGCCCTGGCACGACATTCTGTAAACGTGCAAAACAAGACAGCGTACATTTAGGCATGCAATTAGAACGAAAATACATCTCTAAAGAAATGCCTTCTAAAATGAAAATTGGCGTATCTGGCTGTCCTAACTCTTGCTCTGAAGCGATTACAAAAGATATCGGTGTTATCGGTAATGATCAAGGTTGGCAAATCTATGCTGGTGGTAGCGCTGGCGCTCATCCACGCTTAGGCGATTTGATTACAGAAGTAGCTACCGAGGCTGAAGTACTAGCAATCATCGATCGTATGATTACATACTACAAAGAAAATGCCCAAATCGAGCGTATGGGTCAATTCATTGACCGCATCGGTCTTGATGCATTCCGAGCTGCTGTATTAGATACAGTGGATTCCCCAACAGTTACTGCTAAAGCCTCTGCTGAACCAGTGGTCAAATTACCTGGTCAAGGCAATGCAGGTCTTGCAGAAGCAACTACACCTGCTAACGACAAAGGAGCTACTCCACTTTCACTGGGCCAACTCATTACAAAAGATACCATCGTTCGTCATATCGTCGATGTATATCCTGAATTAATTCCAATTTTACAATCTATGGGCATGGGATGCCTTGGCTGTCCTTCTTCTACAGGGGAGCCTCTATGGCAAGCGGCGAATATCCACGGCATGGACATCGATGAATTAGTGGCAAAACTCAATGCTGGTCGCAATGTATCTGAAATTGCTATTACAAAAGATTCCATCATTCGTGATATTATAGATATGTATCCACAAACGGTGCCCGTATTGCAATCCATCGGCATGGGTTGTCTTGGCTGTCCTTCCTCCACGGGGGAACCATTATGGCAAGCCGCTAGCATTCACGGCATGGATGTGGATGAACTTGTTTCCAAATTAGAAGTCGCACGAAAAGGAGCGTAACATGTCAGCAGTACTAGGACACATTCATTTCTGGTTATACAAAAAAATTCAGCTTATCGCTGAACGCGAACAAATTATTAAGAAAGAGGCACAAAGTCGCCTCGACGACTTAGCCGATGAGTTATATGCAACAGCCATCGATTTATATGGAAAACCAATTCCTCCTGATCGTCAGTTGGACCGCATCATCGACCACAACAATATCCACGGTTGGTTGCAAAACCAATTACAAACCTCTTCCGTTCGCGAAGCTACTTTCATCAAAGATTTAACGGATTGTGGCGGAGACGACAGTATCGATGCAGTATTAGAAGCGTTCATCAAACAAGGCGCAATGTGCGGGACAGAAGCAAAAGAAAAATTGACTGCTCAAACAGCACCTGCTATTTACACAGTAATGCAAGACTATTATGTAAATGGTATGCCTTGCGATCCAAGCGATACTATCATCGAGCAAACTGATACTACTTTTAGTTGGTACGGAAATCACCAAAATCAAATTTCCTATTGGAAAACAGCCGGCGTAAATCCAATTATTATGGCCGCTGCCTTCCAAGCATGGTTCAGCGCTTTCGTGAGTCACGTAGCACCGGACTTCGCATTCAATGTGAACCTTGATGGTGATATTCCTGTATATACAATTGCAAAAAGCTAAGTAGCTAAACCCTTTTTATATTATTAGAACAGCATGACCGCTGTTGGTATTGACTTTCACCGCTATGAAAGTCCCCAGAATAGGAGGTTCTACTATGGCAGGAACTGTAAAACAAGAACTAGGTTTAATTTTTGATGGTCCTAATTACAAAATCGTGAAAAAAGGCGGCGTCGCTGGTGACCAAGTGGAAAAACACAATCACCCAGAGGCTAACGTAATCTTCACTGTAGTTAAAGGTAAAGTGAACGTATTCCTTAACGACACAGAATCCCATATCTTAACACCAGGCGAAGTATTGCACTTCGACGGCAACAACTACATCCAAGCTACATTGGTGGAAGATAGCGAGTTCATTGTAAACCTAATTCATAAATAAGCTCATAATAAAAGGTGTGAATCCATGCTAGTCATTAGCATTCGGTTCACACCTTTTTATTGTCCACCTACCAAATTAATTCAACAATTTTTTCTATTGGTGAATTAGGTACAATAGGTCGAAACTCTTTATGTGGATCTAATTTTTGCTCTCCACTATCTCCTCGTATCTCTGTAATAGTATAAGCCTTTCCATAGCGACTAACCAAAATATGCCCCCATACTTCACTACCTTCGTTAGTAACTATCTTTACCCATACATAGGCATTCGTGCCAAACTTCTGAACTGTGTCTTGATCAATATAATATAATGTCCCATCTATAGTTCCCATATAATACAAGTGATTTGCTGCCAAAGACATGCTACTCCCTAATGAAATCAGTAATACAGCTAATAACAATATTCTTTTTAACACTCTTCTTCCTCCTTTACTATCACACTAGTATCTTGATTCTATACCATAAGAATAGCACATTATACATAAAAAAATAACCCCCAGGTGTGTAACCTAGGGGCTTTTTATATCTTATTTATTAATCTGTGCTACTACAGCTGGTGTTAAATCGATAACTTGATTACCTTCTTTAACCGCACCAACGGAAGATGGATTAGCTACTAATACATCCACATCTTTTTCTTTTACAACAGCTTGGATAGCTGCTGTTACCTTTTGATCTAATGGAGCTAACACTTTAGCCTCTTCTTGATTATATTTTTCTTGAATACCACGAATGTTTTTATCAAAGTATGCTTGTTTTTCTGCATCTGTTTTGAAGTTATTTAATTTTTTGAATTCCCCTTCTAATTTAGGACTGTATTCACCACGTAATTTTTCAATTTGCATTTGGATAGCACCAAAGCCATTGTAGCCTGTGTAGATTGCTTCTTCATTAATTACGCCTATGTTAGCAGCGTTGGATACTGTGAAAGCACCAACTACAGCTAGTGCACCTAATGTTGCAATTTTTTTAGTTAAGTTCATGTATAAGCCTCCCTATGAGAAATATTGTCATCTACTAATCTAGTATAGCAAAGTTATTTCTATTTAGCAAATCACTTTACGTATATACTATACCTTCTGTATATGAAATTTACATGAAAGTTTATTTATCTTCACTTACATATACATATTCTTCTTTTTTCAATTTACTGATAATTTCTGGTACCATACCGATTAAACGATCGAAACCAGTATATTTAGCAGAACCTTTGATATTGAATAATTCAATGCGTTCCCCTTTAATAACAAGCACAGCTGTTGGCTCTACTTTCGCTCCGCCACCGCCAGCTTTTTGGCAGCCGCCCAAACCAAGAGATACATCCACGAATGGTACAATCGTAGTATCCCCTAATTGTACAGGCTCGCCCACTACGGTTTCCACACGAATCATTTCTTTAAATTGCTCGAATAAAGGCTCTAAATTGTCTTTTAAGTTTGTAAGTTTAGTATCCATCATGACCTCCTACGATTCTTCAACTTCTGAAAGTTTATTATTTTGCACTTTGCTTACGACGACGATACTGTACAAATGCTTTTACACTGTCCATCAGACACTCTCTGACTGCTTTTTTTACTATACATAGAGTTCCATAGAATGCAAATACGCCTAGTTGCATACGCCCTTTTACAGTTACACTGCCCGTATAGGCAAACTCTGTATAGGTGAAATTAACCTGTTCTACTTGCTTCGGACATAACGTATAAGCCGTTGCGGTAATTAGACCCATTTCATAGGGTCTAGGAATCCCAAAATCACCCTCTAATTGGAATACTCTAGGACTAGCATGACTAGCACATTGCTTACTAACGGTAAACAATGCTTCATAGAGTTTAGGGTTTGATACATGTTTCCACCACCAATAGGTTGGTAAGTCTTTTGTATCTTCTTTCTCTTCTGTTATTTCTTCTTGCTGTGATGTAGATTCTACTGGTTCCAGTACCTGTCCATTCGCATCAAATCGAACAGGTTTCACAGGTTCTGGCCCTGAGTATCCAGATAGCGGATACGGATCTGGCTCGTCTAGTACTTCTTTTGTGTCTACATCTTCTTTACTGTCTGTCGCTAACGGATCTAGTTCTTCTTTTACCCTACGATTTAACCAATCTTCGTAATCACGGGCAGAACCAACTTTCATAGACCCTAATACATAGACCTCCTTAAATAGAGTGTGCCCTTGCTTATACGCAAGATGCACCTTTAACACCCGGTACATCCACTCTAATCGGAAGTCAAATTCATAAGGCTTACGCGAACTTACTTTCAGACTATATGTGATAGGAATACATAGAATGGCTATGATGAAAGCTATTACCAACAGCAATAGAATCATCCATAGTGACACGATACCACCTACCTTTCAGGTATGCTACAAGATATATACATTTAAATTATACCATCCTTTACCCTTAATGCTCAATACCAAGACGTGCTTCTACACCTTGATCATAGTAATGACGGTACGCTTCCATAACGGTGACTAAATCC
Source organism: uncultured Veillonella sp. (assembly GCA_937930265.1). GTDB lineage: Bacteria > Bacillota > Negativicutes > Veillonellales > Veillonellaceae > F0422. The sequence goes on from CALGLI010000124.1 coordinate 18,380, forward strand.
GCCTCATCTAAGAGCCACTGCGGAGCACCACGACCAGTGAATACTACTTCTACATCTGGATTGCGAGCCGCTAGTAAAGTACGCCCTTCCGCCTCATCAATTAAACCGAAAAATAGCGCCATATTGTATTCATCTAAGATAACAATATCAAAGTCTCCGGTAGCCACCGCCTGTAGGGCACGCTCTTGACCGATGTGAATCAGGTCTTTGTACTCTTGTGGAGGCTGCCCTTTAGGAAAGACCACCACATCATCACCCCATCGACACAACTCTTCTTCGCTTTTCATTCCTTCTGGAATGATGAAAAATGGTTTACCTACTGTTTCTACTGTAATAGGTTCTAATTGATCGAGTACAGCATGTTCTGAGTACACCTTAGATTTCATAAATTGAAGTAGTAACACTTTCTTTCCTACGCCTGCAGCACGTACTGCTAGACCGATGGCTGCTGTTGTTTTTCCTTTGCCATCACCTGTATAAACTTGTACATAGGATTTCATCATTGCCTCCTATTGAATGGGTAAAAATAATAATGGATCTGTAGGCACACCATTTACACGCACTTCGTAGTGAACATGGCTACCCGTACTTTTACCAGTACTTCCCATGAGCGCAATGGATTGTCCTTTTTTCACAGTCATTCCTACTTGTACTAGGAGCGCTGAATTATGTCCATATTTTGTCACAAATCCATTGCCATGATCAATTTCTATTTCATTACCATAGCCACCATTATATCCTGCATAGGTCACAGTACCTGCTGCAGCGGCTACTATCGTCGTACCTACATCATTGGCGATATCTAACCCTTCATGAAAGGCTCCACCACCGTACACAGGATCTTGTCGTGCCCCAAAGGTAGAGCTAATGACGCCTTTGGCGGGCCAAATAGATGGCATATGACCGTTAGCATCTGTTGCATCACTTTCCATGGCTAGCATGGATTGTAATTCTCGAATGTCTTTCCCCACTCCATCTTTAAGAACATTGTAGAGAGTATACATAGATACCATACGTCGTTGTGCTTGACGGTCTAAACTAGATATACGAGCAGATAATTGGGTAGTTGTGAACGTCTTATTTACGCTTTTGGGAGAAGGGTCCTCTTTCTCTTCTTTGCCTTGTGCACTACTATCTGTTTTTGGCACTGTACCCGACTCTGTGCCCTTAATCATATTTCTAATATTTTGATCTAGCTCATCAAGGGTCTTCATTTTTTTATCTAAGACCTCTACCTTTTGGTCTAATAATTTTAATTGCTCTTTTTGTAAGTGCTTTTCTTGGCGCAATTGCAAGACTTCAACTTGTCGTGCAATTCCCCAGATACCAAACCCCAACAAGATGACTAAGATGGCAATTAGTATAATAGCTATGGTCTTAATGTTTTGTTTTGTAAACCGCAAATTCCAGTCATCACCATGTTGCTCTAGATGTGACTGCAACCACTTAGGTATTTGCATATAACATCCTTTCTATGCTGACACAGAAGAACTGGCTAACACATCTCCATTGCTTCGTTGTCCCATAGCAGATTGCAAGCTAGCTAATTCTTCTTGTGAAAGACTGGCTAAACTTTTACCATTCACAATTGGTTTCGTGAAAATACGTGATTCATTTCGTCCATACACACTAGAAATGACAATCCCATTGAAATTTCCATCTAACAATGTTAAGGAAAAGGATAGTTCATTACCAATGTTTTCAAAGGCGTTATATTTCACAAAACCAATATGCTGAAATGTTTGTGCCTGTGTGGATTGAATCACTTTTTGTTCTGATAAAATCGTTTGCCAAGTGCTCGCCATATCTCGCAGTTCTTTCACTTCAATGGCAAGACGTCGTTCTATACTCTGACCACTTTCACCATCCATAAAGTATCGATAGCGCTTGGTTAGGCGATTCACTCGGATATGTAAACTGAATGCATGTAATACTAGCAAGACAATGATTCCCGCTAATATCCATGGTAACCAAGGTAATAGTTGTTCTAACACAATAATCCTTTCTATTCTAATTCATGTTCAAATGGCTTGATGGCACGTTGTAAAATGCCGTGCAAGGAGGCTATCAACACACCATAGTTAACGATGGGAACCCCTTGGACGGAGGCTACATCAATGCGACGTAATACCTCTCGACGTGTCAACATACAGCCACCACAATGAATGATGACATCATACTTAGATACGTCATGAGGGAAATGTCCACCGCTGGTCCACTCTAGTTCTAAGTCTGTGTATCCTTTTGCTTTTAGCCATCTCGGAATTTTTACTGTTCCAATATCTTCACATTGTTGACGATGTGTACAACCTTCACTAATCAACACTTTAGAGCCTGATTGTAGTTGGCTGATGGCATGCACACCTGCTACTAAATCTTTTAATTTTCCTTTAAAACGCGCCATTAAGATAGAAAAACTTGTTAAACCTA